>NZ_JAKMTE010000011.1:0-46100 GCF_025773025.1 Campylobacter sp. CNRCH_2013_0855
TTTTTGCTAATAAAACTCTATATTGTTCTTTATCTACATTTATCAAAAGAGAAGCAAGCTTAAAGGCTCTAAATTTTTCCATTACAAAAAGATCTTTACTGTCCTTTAAAACTATAGCAACTAAATTTTTCATTACTTTATCAAGCCAAATATTTTTATATTTATCATTTGCTGAATGGTATCTTCCAATGGCATTCCAACTAAAACCATGCTTTTGTATAATCTCATGAAGCAATCTTGCTGCTGTGTCAATATTTACACTAGATTTTACAATCTCTTTTTCACCAATTCCATAGCGTTTTAAATGAATACTATTAATTTGCATTAAACCATAATCTCTTGTTTGATTTTTATTTTTACCGATGATATTATGCTTATATGCAGCATTTTCTGTTAAAGCTATAGCCTTAAGTAAAGCCATGGGTATATTATATTTTCTAGCTGCAGCTTTAAAATCCCTGTCGTATTTATAAAAATTTTCAGGTATATAAGTATCGCCTATAAAAATTTTTGTATCAAAAGCAAAAGTAAAATTAAAAAACACTGCTAATAATAAAATCTTTTTTAACATTTTACTCCTTTGTAGTATTTATGCTATAGCAAATTTATAAATAAAAAATATGTGAATAAGTTAATAAATTATCTAAGAATTTCTTTAATAGTAAGTTGAGGAGTAATTAAACCTCTAAAGTTATTTTTTGAAACACTAGCTATAAAATCGATGTTTTCCCCAATTTCTGGCTCATAGTCAAAGTTAAAAAATAAAGCCTCTAAAGTTTTATTTCCTTGTGTTAAAATAAGCTTCATATGATTTTCCTCTTTACCAAGTCTTCTTTTATTTTTTACAAAAAGCTTATCAAATTTAAAATAAGGTCTTGGGTTTTTATGTCCAAAAGGTTCAAAAAAATCTAATATTTCTAAAAGCTCAAAATCAACTTCATTTGGATCAATACTACCCAAAACTTCATCTGTATTGTAAAAATCATCTTTAGGAATATTTTGACAAATTTCATAAAGCTTATTTTTAAAAACACTAAATTTTTCAAGCTCAACTAAAATTCCAGCTGCACCTTTATGTCCACCATAGCTTAAAACAAATTCTTTAGCTTGCTCTATAATATTTAAAATATCTATCCTACCTACGCTTCTAACGCTAGCTTTAGCCTTTTGTTCACATTCTGAAAAAACAAAGGCTGGCTTATTAAAATGCTTTGCTAAACGACTTGCAACTATACCCAAAACACCCTCATGCCAGTTTTGTCCATTAACAATAATCACAGGATCATTTTCATCAACTTGTTCTAAACACTGCTTAAAAAGCTCGCGTTCTTCATCTTTACGGCTATTATTATAAGTAATGATTTGCTCTAAATAACCCATAACCTCATCGATATTTTTAGAATGCAAAAATTTATAAGAAATAATCGCATCATCCATTCTACCTGCACTATTAATCAAAGGTGCAATTAAAAAACTAATATTATCAAGCTCAAATTTATCCTTACCAAAATACTGCTTAATCGCTTTAAATGCCACTCGTTTTGAATCATTAATGCACTCTATGCCTTTCCTAACTAAGGCTCTATTTAAGTCTCTAAGCTCCATCATATCTGCGATAATTGCGATAGATAAAAGCTCTATAAATTTACACATATTATAATTAATCTTACACACTTCTTTTATCGCAGCGACTAAATACCAAGCCACTTGAGCCCCACAAATTTCAATATCAGGAAATTCACAATCTTGTTGTTTAGGATTGATAATCGCATAAGCTTTTGGTAAAGTAGCTGGAGGCATATGATGATCAGTAATGATTAAATCAATTCCTTTTTGCAAACAAAGCTCTGCTGCATCAAATGCTGCTATACCATTATCTACAGTGATGATTAAATCTACCCCATCAAGTTCATTGATAATTTCTTCATTTAGACCATATCCATCTTTAAAACGATTTGGAATTTTTACTACATAATCAAAACCAATATCATCAAAAAATTCAGATAAAATCACACAAGAAATTACCCCATCTACATCATAATCCCCAACAATAGCAAGCTTTTGATTTTTCTCAATCGCTTCTTTAATACGTAAAGCACCCTTATAGACATCTTTTAAACAAGATGGCATAGGTAAATCACAAAGCTTTACATGCGTATCGTTAATAAAACGCTGATGTAAAATTTCTTTTATTTTGGCTTTATTTAGCATGATTTGTTAAAGATGCCTTGATAAAAGAAAAAATAGCTGGATTAACTCTAACTAAGCGTGAAGTGAATTCAGGATGAAACTGCACTGCCAAGAAAAATGGATGATCTTTAAGCTCCACAGCCTCAACCAAACCTTCATTTTCCCCGCTTATAATAAGCCCGTTTTTCTCAAACATTTCTTTATATTTTGGATTAGCTTCATAGCGGTGGCGGTGGCGTTCTTTTACGCTTTTTTGATTATCATAAACCTTACTTAAAAGTGTATTTGGCTTAATATGACACTCATAAGCTCCAAGACGCATAGTTCCACCAAGTGGAGTTTTACTTGTTCTAATTTGCTTTTCTCCACTTGCGTCAATAAATTCATCAATCAAAAAGATGATAGGATTTTTACAATTTGGATTAAATTCATGAGAATTTGCATCTTCTAGTTTTAAAACATTGCGTGCAAATTCCACTAAAGAAAGCTGCATACCCAAACAAATTCCTAAAAATGGAATTTTATTTTCTCTTGCATATTGTATGGCTTTGATTTTTCCTTCTACCCCACGATAACCAAAACCACCTGCTACTAAAATCCCACTTACATCTTTAAAGCTTTCTTCGATATTTGCATTTTCTAATTTTTCACTATCGATCCATTTTAAATTTACTCTCGCATCAAGTGCTGCACCTGCATGGATAATGGCCTCTGTTAAACTTTTATAGCTTTCTTTTAAATCTACATATTTTCCTACAAAAGCAATGCTAAGTTCATTACTTGGAGCGATGACTCTTTTTACTAAAGAATCCCATTCGTTCATATTTGGCTTTAAATTTTGAAGATCTAATAAACTTGCAATAGAGTTTAAAATATCTTGTTTTAAGAAATTTAGTGGAATTTGATAAATACTAGCTGCGTCCACACTTTCTATAACACAGTTTTTTTCAACTCCACATGAAATTGCGATTTTATCTTTTAACTCTCTATCTAAAGATTTTTCACTTCTACAAATAATCATATCAGGGCTTATACCTATACGGCGTAATTCTCCCACGCTATGTTGAGTTGGTTTTGTTTTAAGCTCTCCTGCTGCTTTGATAAATGGCACTAAAGTCAAATGAATATTAATAGCATTGTATTTACCCACTTCAAGCTTTAAAGCTCTAATGGCTTCTAAAAATGGTAAGCCTTCTATATCTCCTACTGTACCACCTATTTCAACAATTAAAATATCTTTATCAACTCCAGCCTTTTTAATGCGATCTTTTATCTCATCAACTATATGAGGAATTACTTGTATGGTTTTTCCTAAGTAATCTCCTCTTCTTTCTTTTTCTATAACACTTTGATAAACTCTTCCTGTAGTAAAGTTATTATCCTGAGATAAACTCTCATTTAAAAACCTCTCATAATGTCCTAAGTCTAAATCTGTCTCAGCTCCATCATCTGTAACAAAAACTTCCCCATGCTCTAAAGGACTCATCGTACCAGGATCTACATTAATATAAGGATCTGCTTTTAAAATACTTACTTTTAAACCTGAATTTTTTAAAATAGTAGCTATAGAAGCTGCTGCTATACCTTTTCCTAATGAGCTTAAAACACCGCCGGTTACAAAAATATACTTAGTTTGTTTTAATTTCATAAAATAGCCTTATTTCTTTTTTTGAAATTATAACGAATAAAAAATTTTATTTTTATAAACATTTGTGTAAAATTCAATTATTTTTGAAGGAATTTTTCGATGAAAGTCACATTATTAAATCATACTCCACTTTCTGTATGCTCTCATGCAACAAGAACATGTTGGCAAAGTTTTGACAAAGGCGATTGTGGTGGCGAAAAAGATAAAGAATTAATTGATCGAGTGGGAAATAAATTCAAACATGCTTCAACCTTAGAGCATTTAAACTATACTTTTTATATACAAGGTATTTCAAGAGCATGCTTACAAGAAGTCGCAAGACACCGCCACACCAGTCCTAGTGTCAAAAGCACAAGATATACTTTAAAAGAACTAAGAAATGAAAGTGAATTTAAAGAAAATGACTTTGAAAATGCTAAAAGATACTTGGTATTAACCGGAAATGAAGTGGTAGATAATGCAAGTATCAAAGCTTTAGAAAATCTGCGTTTGATTTTGCAAAATAGTATTAGTTTAGACATAGCAAAATACTGCTTACCAGAAAGCTATAAAACAGAATTAACTTTAACGATTAATGCAAGAAGTTTGCAAAATTTTATTACTCTAAGAAGCTCAAAATCAGCCCTTTGGGAGATAAGACAACTCGCAAATGCTTTATTTGAAAACTTACCTGAGGAACATCAATTTATTTTTAAACATTGTGTTTATCAAGAAGAAAATTCCCAAGATTGATTGGGAATTTTTACTTATATTTTTTTAAGAAATTCAGTTTTTAAAACAATCACACCAAATTTATCTACCTTAGCTTCAATTTCAGTGTCTTTGTTTGTAAGCTTAATATTTTTTATAGTCGTGCCACGCTTTAAAGTAGTACTTGCGCCTTTAACCTTTAAATCTTTAACAACACTTACACTATCACCTGCATTAAGTTCAGTTCCATTTGCATCTTTTGGCATATATTCTCCTTAGAATTTATAAGTATATCCTAGATATAAACCATAATTTGTTTGTTTAGGATCATAAAAATTTGATGAATTAGCAGTGCTGAAATTTCTTGTATCATAATGAGTTTGTTCAGCTTTAAAACCAAACTCAATTTCATTTGCTTGATTTAACTCATACAAAGCACCGATTTTTGCCCCATACGTATAACCATCAAAGTCTTGAGATAAAGATAAGAAACTTGTTTTTAAAGTCATATCCGTTCTTGCATAACCGCCATATACACCTAAAACTGCTCTTGTTTTTTCAAATATTTTTGGAGTAAAATCATAACCAAGCAAAAACTTATGTGTAGTAAATTCTCCATCAATTTTTAATCTTGTAGTGTTGATTACATCACTAAATTCACTTGAATAATTATAAGCACCATAAAGTCTATGATTTTCACTAAAACGATAACCTATTCTTAAACCAAAAACAGGAACATCGCCTTCTAAATCACCATTGATTTTTTTATTATTTTTAGTATGTTCAAGATCAGATTTTACCTTAGTATGAAACCATCCTGCATCAATACCTAAAAGCAAACCTGAATTTTCATCTGCTAAAGCCAAATTTGAAATCAAAGCCACACTTGCAACTAAACTAAGTAATTTTAATTTCATATTTTCCTCCTTTAAAATAAGACTTAATATATCTTTTTATTTTTAATAAAAATTTAATTTTGTGGCACTACTAAATCAGATCTGCATTCAATCACAGTATGCACATTGCCACGAGGATTAAAATCGCCTACTACTTTTATCCATTTTGGATCAAGTTTTTCTTTTAAAGTATTATAAATTTCATTAATACTTGCTTCATGCGAAACATTTCTATACATAAAGGTATTGATATAAAGTTTGATTGCTTTAAGTTCTACTACTAATTTATTTGGAATGTATTCTAAGTAAATTGTAGCAAAATCAGGATATCCACTACGCGGACAACAACACATAAATTCAGGTAAAGTGATTTTAATCACATAATCATTTTTTGCATCATTTGGCCAAACTTCCATATTTTCTACACTAAATTCTTTGATTTCTTTTTCACCATATCGCATTTATAATCCTTAGTTTTTTTAAAACTTTATAATACCACAATATTTTATATTTTATTTTGACAAAATTTAAAAAGCTTATCTTGAAGTAAAAGTAATTTTTCACTTTCATTGCTAAGAATTTTTATACACAAACCCTCATAAAAAAGTTGATTTATATCGTCAAATGAAGCTTTTAATTCTTCATAAAACTCATCGTATCCAAAAAGATAAATACTCAAATAATGCGTATGATTTGCAAAAAAATTTAATTCATTTTCTTTCATATAGGAAGGATTGATTTTAATTTTATCATTTAAAATTAAAATGTTATTTCTATAAATTTGAGTTAAACTCTCATAATTTTTAAAAGCAAATTTTTCATCCATAGCCACTCTACCAAAAATGACAAAATCAACATAAACTAATCTTGAAAAAGAAGCTAGATTGACCTTTGTATTTTGTATAAAATTTGCATTTTCTTGAAGCAAAAGTGGCTTTGGCATATAAAAAAAGCTTGCATTTTCTTCAAGAGTAAAATCAATATTTTTACTTGCAAAAGAATCTTTAGTATCATATACCTTTTCATAACTTTGTGTGAGTATAGCGGTATTTGTACTTTTCT
This sequence comes from Campylobacter sp. CNRCH_2013_0855, assembly GCF_025773025.1. NCBI lineage: Bacteria > Pseudomonadati > Campylobacterota > Epsilonproteobacteria > Campylobacterales > Campylobacteraceae > Campylobacter > Campylobacter sp. CNRCH_2013_0855. The sequence continues at coordinate 6,487 of NZ_JAKMTE010000011.1, forward strand.
TACATATGATTTCAAAACTTAAATGATCCTCTTTGAAAATTCCAGCACTAGAATTTAAAACATATATACTAGTTAATTTTTTATCATAAAAATTCCTCATAAGCTTAAAAGGAGGTGTGAAAAAAGAATTTTTTATGATAGTTTTTTCATTGATAGTATCTAATGTAAGTTGAAAAACACTCTTTTGAGCAAACAAATCAATCCTTTAAAAGTGTGTATTTTTTAATCCAAGCAATGATTTCATCTAAACCTTCTTTAGTTTGAAGATTGCTCATGATAAAGGGTCTATCTCCACGCATTTTTAAAGTATCTTCTTGCATGATTTTTAAAGAAGCATTCACATAAGGAGCTAAGTCTATTTTATTGATAATCATTAAATCAGATCTACAAATAGCAGGACCACCTTTGCGTGGAATTTTTTCTCCTTGAGCAACATCTATAACAAAGATAAAAAAATCCACAAGTTCGGGTGAAAAAGTCATCGATAAATTATCTCCACCACTTTCTATAAAAATAAGATCTAAATCACTAAAACGCTCTTGTAAAAGTTCAACAGCTTCAAGATTACAAGAAGCATCTTCTCTAATGGCTGTATGAGGACAGCCTCCAGTTTGTACTCCAATGATTCTTTCTTTTTCAAGAATACCTTGTTTGATTAAAAAATTTGCATCTTCATTTGTATAAATATCATTCGTAATCACAGCCAAAGAAAGTTCATCTTTTAAAGCTTGGCATAAATTTAATACCAAAGCTGTTTTACCACTACCTACAGGACCACCTATGCCTATTTTAACCATTATAACCCTTTTAAGAAATATAAATTTTAAATGCTAAATTTTGGTGTTTTATACCCAAATAATCATTTAAGATATTGTGATTTTCACACCAATCATTTAAAGTTAAATTTTGTAATTTAGAAAGAACCTTTTGAAAATCTTGCTGTAGTTGAAAAAGTAAAATCTGCCCTTCATTTTGTGACAAAGGCACAATTTTCACAAGAATATTAATAAAATTACTCATTAAAGCAAATAAAAAACTTTCATACATAAAATCAAGCTCATTATCTTTACAAAATAAAGCATACACAAAAGGATAAATAGGAGTTTGATTTCCTTTAATGTATTGATTTAATAAAGGATTTGATAATCCATAAAGATTGACATTTTTTACAAAGCGTTTAGCTAAAAAAACATAAGCTTGACTTTGTTCTTTTGCAACTATACTTGATAAAAACTTTCTTTGATAAATTAGTAAATTTTTTACATCATTTGCATTTTCATAAGCTATTTTCAAAGCTAAAAGTTCAAAATACAAAATATTAGAATAAAGCTGAGTTTTTAAAACTTTTTTTGCATCTTCTATATTTTTTATATAAGCAAAATTCACATAAGATTCTAAACCAAAAGAATGTGAAAAAGCTCCTATAGGAAAAGAAGAATCACTAATTTGTAAAAGTAAAAAATTTAATTTATTCATCTTTATTCTTTAATAAGTTTAAAATTTGGATCAACTTGGATAAAACTTGGCATATCAAGCATATATTTTGGCTCTAAAATTTCCTCACATTTTTCGTATTTTATATTAAATTTTTCTAAAAACCTTATGATAGAGTTTTGCTCTAAAGTAAGAAGTTTATGATCTTTATAAAATAAATTTAAATGCATATTGCCCACTTGATAACTTATTAAAGCAAGGTTGTATTCATTTTCTATGTGAATTTTTAAAACCTTTTCAGGTTTGATTTTCACTAAAATCAAAAAATCCTCATCATATAAACAATCATTATGATTTAAACCTTTATTATCAGGCATTTTTATAGCGACATCTAGTCCTTTTAAAGTCGTTGTTCTTAATATCTTTTTAAAAGTATCAAACCAACTAAGCTCTAAAAAATCGCATTCTTTATTTAAATCATAATGCGTTATTTTATTTTGAAGTAAAATCATCAAATCATAAAATATTTTCTAGCTAAAGCTAAAGAATCAACACTCTTAGAGCTAATAAGCTCACCATTTATTTTTACTTCATAAGTTTGTGGATTTACTTCTATATCTTGAACTTTATCATTAAATTTCAAATCTTTTTTAGTGATATTTCTACAATTTTTTACCGCAACACATTTTCTTTTTAAACTTAATTTTTCAGGTATATTAGCATCTAAAGAAGCTTTAGAAACAAAATGTAAAGCATTTTCATTTAAATTTGCTCCAAACATTTTTTCATAGATAATAGGCTCAGGCGTTGGGATAGAAGCATTAGCATCGCCTATTTTTGCACCTACTATCAAGCCACCTTTTAAAATAAGCTTTGGTTTTACTCCAAAAAATTTAGGTTGCCAAAGCACTAAATCAGCAAATTTTCCTACTTCAATAGAACCAACATAACTATCAATCCCATGTGCAATAGCAGGATTTATAGTGTATTTTGCTATATAGCGTTTAATGCGGAAATTATCATCTAAATCATTATCTTCTTTTAAGGCACCAAATTCTTTTTTGCATTTATCAGCACTTTGCCATGTTCTTAAAATCACCTCACCTACGCGTCCCATAGCTTGAGAATCACTACTCATAATGCTAAAAACACCCATATCATGAAGTTTATCTTCTGCTGCTATAGTTTCAGGACGAATTCTACTATCTGCAAATTCAACATCTTCTTTGATTTTATTATCTAAATGATGACAAACCATAAGCATATCTAAATGCTCATCAATGGTATTTTTAGTAAAAGGCATAGTAGGATTAGTACTTGCAGGTAAAACATTTTCAAAACCTGCCATTTTAATAATATCAGGAGCATGGCCACCACCTGCACCTTCGGTGTGAAAAGTATGGATAACTCTACCATTAATAGCTTTAATCGTATCTTCTACAAAACCTGCTTCGTTTAAAGTATCTGTATGAATAGCTACTTGTATATCCATTTCATCAGCTATATTTAAACTAGCATCAATCACACTAGAAGTAGCACCCCAATCTTCATGAATTTTTAATCCACATGCACCAGCTATAATTTGCTCTTTTAAAGCATTTTTATTACTTGAATTTCCTTTACCTAAAAAGCCAAAATTCATAGGGTAATTTTGCGTAGCTTTTAACATAGAATGTATATGATAAGCCCCACTTGTGCAAGTTGTAGCATTTGTTCCCTCACTTGGTCCTATACCACCTCCTATCATAGTAGTAACACCACTATATAAGGCACATTCAATTTGAGTTGGGGAAATAAAATGTATATGAGTATCAATACCACCTGCAGTTACTATTAAACCTTCTGCACCAATAATATCTGTATTTGTGCCTATAATTAAGCTAGGATCAACTCCATCTTGTATATCAGGATTACCTGCTTTTCCTATACCTACTATATAGCCATTTTTTATCCCAATATCTGCTTTATAAATACCGGTATAATCAACAATCAAAGCATTAGTTAAAACTAAATCCGGAAAGTCTCCCTCACTCACACTTTGAGCCATACCATCTCTGATATTTTTACCACCACCAAATTTAACTTCTTCACCATATAAAGTATAATCTTTTTCTACTCTTAAAATTAAATCTGTATCTGCTAATCTTACTCTATCATTAGTTGTTGGACCATACATATTTACATAGTCTTTTTTGCTAATCTTAATCAAAGAAATCCTTTCTCTTTTGCTTTTGATAAAGCTTTAGTTTTATTTTCATCATTGATAAAATCATCACAAAGATTATTAAAACCTAAAACCTTTTTTAAACCACCAAATTCTATTAAACTTACTGTTTTTTCTTCACCTGGCTCAAATCTCACACTTGTTCCTGAAGCGATATTTAACCTTTTTCCATAAGCTTTTTCTCTATCAAAAGATAAAAAGCGATTAACTTCAAAGAAATGAAAATGCGAGCCAACTTGTATGGGACGATCACCTTTATTGCTTACTTTGATTTCTATAGAAGTTTTATTTTCATTAAGCACAATAAATTCTGATGATAAAAATATCTCTCCAGCTTTTATTTTATCATCATTTGCTATAGGTTCATGTATAGTAACTAATTTTGTGCCATCTTCAAAAGGAAGTTCTATTTGAATTTCATCAAGCATACTTGCAACACCATCAATCACATCTTCACTTGTAAGTAAAGTTTTTCCTATGCTCATCAATTCACTTACACTTAAATTTTTCCTTGCAAGTTCCATTAATTCATAACATATATAAGCTAAAGCTTCATTGTAATTTAATTTTATTTTTTGCTCTTTTCTATCTTTAGCTATTTTCCCTGCGTAATGAAGCATTAATCGTTGCAATTGCTGCTGAGTAAAATGCATTTTAATCCTTATAATTTTTTAGATATTATATAACTATTTACTTACTTTTAGGCAAAAAATTCTATTGCATTTTTTAATTCAGCTTCATAGTCTTTTTGAATTTCTATGAAAGGAAGATTTAAATTTTCACATTGAGTTTTAAGTTTTTGATGATTTAAAATAAGAGTGTTTATTTCTTCTTTTTCACTAAATAAACGCTTTTCTATAATATTTTCATTTTGATAGATTAATGCATAATTTTGTAAAATATATTCTTTTGAAAAAACGATATAAAGTATTTTAACATCAGAATGATTTTGAAATTTTTGTAGCTTTTTTGGAATAAGATAAATTCCTTCAATGATTAAATTTTGTTTATTTTCTATACAAGTTTGAATTATACCATCTACAATAGGAAATAAAAACTCAGCTATTTTTTCATCCTCATCTACTTTAAAAGGAAAATTTTTCATTCCTTTAATCAAACCCATTTTTAGATGATCTAAACTCAAATAAGGATAAGAAAATTTTTCAAGAAGTTTTTGAGCAAGCAAGGTCTTACCACTATGACCTTGCCCTCCAATTAAAAAAATCATTTAAAGATTAAACATCCAAATGCTTAACATCTTTAGCATGAGCTTGTATATACTCACGGCGTGGTTCTACATCATCGCCCATGAAAAGGTTAAAAGTATCATTTGCTCTTTGAGCATCTTCTATGGTAATCTTTAACAAACGACGATTACTTGGATCCATAGTTGTTTCCCAAAGTTGTTCAGGATTCATCTCACCAAGACCTTTATAGCGTTGTATATAAGCACCTTTTTTAGCATTTTTTTCAACTTCATCTAAAATTTCTAAAATATCTTTATCAAATTTTAAATCTCTATCTTTAATTTTTTGATAAATATAATTTGCCTCTTCATATAAAGGATTAGCAAATAAATCATCATTGATGATAAGCTCTTCTAAACCATTTTCAGTTTGCACATAGACACGAATTTCATTTTCATTGATATATGAATTTAAGATATTGTGATTTTGTTTTTCTAAAAATTCTTTTATAACTTTAAATAATTCTTCATTAGAAGCTTTTATTAAATCAGGATTTTCTATCAAATATCTAATCACTGAAATTACATTAAATCTTTTTTCTAATTCTTTTAAAACACTTCTATAAGCTGCAACGATTTTTAAAAAATCTTTTAAATCATTTAATCCTATACCTTCATAAGTAGAGCTTTCTATACCTGTTTCGATCAAATAATCATTTAAAGCTTTTTCATCTTTTAGATAAATTTCTTTTTTCTGACCTTTTTTATAGCGGTATAAAGGTGGTTGAGCTAAATAAATATGTCCATTTGTTACAAGATCATTCATAAAGCGGAAGAAAAATGTCAAAAGCAAAGTTTGTATGTGAGAACCATCCACATCAGCATCTGTCATAATGATGATTTTATGATATCTTAATTTTTCTATATCAAACTCATCACCGATTCCACAACCAAAAGCTGTGATCATATTTTGAATTTGCTCACTTTTTAAAATTTTATCTAGCCTTGCTTTTTCAACATTGAGTATTTTACCTCTTAAAGGTAAAATCGCTTGGAAAGTTCTTTCTCTACCTTGTTTTGCAGAACCTCCCGCACTATCACCCTCAACTAAATAAATTTCACTTTCACTTGGATCTTTACTTTGACAATCAGCTAATTTTCCTGGTAAAGTCCCTACACTTGAACTTTCTTTTTTTCTTGTTAATTCTCTAGCTTTTTTAGCTGCTTCTCTACCACGAGCTGCCATTAAAGCTTTATTCATAATAGCTTTTGCTTCGATAGGATTTTCTTCAAAGTATTTTGTCAAATACTCAAAAGAAGCCTTAGAAACTATAGGTCTAACATAGCTTGAACCTAATTTTCCTTTAGTTTGTCCTTCAAATTGCGGTTCAGGTACTTTTACACTTACAACTGCTATTAAACCTTCTCTTACATCATCACCTGTGATTTTAGAATCTTTCTCTCTAGCACTAGCATTTGCTTCAATGTAATTACTAATAACACGAGTTAAACCCATTCTAAAACCTGCTTCGTGCGTTCCACCATCTGGAGTTTTAATATTATTTACAAAAGAAAGTAAATTTTCACTATAACTATCATTATAAAGCAATGCTACTTCAACATTTACATCTTCTTCATCTACATTAAAAAATATAGCCTTAGTTAAAGCTTGTTTTTTATTTAAATCTGTAACAAACTGACTTATACCACCTTCAAAATGAAAACTTTCTGCTTTTCCTACGCGGTTATCTTTAAAATTTATAGTAATTTTTGGATTTAAATATGCAAGTTCACGAAACCTTTTAGCTAAAATTTCATAATCAAAATCAGTCACTTCAAAAATTTGGTCATCTGGCCAAAATTCTATGATTGTCCCTGTTTTTTTACTTTTACCTATGGTTTCAAAATTGCTTGTAACTTTACCTTCTGAAAATTCTTGGCGATAAATTTCTCCATCTCTATGCACTGTAGCAACTAATTTTTTTGATAAAGCATTTACAACGCTCACACCAACCCCGTGTAAACCACCTGAAACTTTATAAGTATCTTTATCAAATTTTCCACCTGCATGAAGCACGGTTAAAACTACAGTTAAAGTAGGGATATTTTCAGTAGGGTGAATTCCCACAGGAATTCCTCTACCATTATCACTTACTATACAAGAACCTTCTGTGGTGATTTCTACATTAATCGTATCACAAAAACCTGCCATAGCTTCATCGATAGAATTATCCACTACTTCATAAATCATATGATGAAGACCGCCTATGTTGGTATCACCTATGTACATACCAGGACGTTTTCTAACAGCTTCTAAGCCTTTTAAAACTTTAATATTTCCTGCGCCATAATTTTGATTTTCTTGCATTTATTTTCCTTATAAAATAACTGGCATAATTACAGTTTGTAATTCTTCACTTGAAACTAAAAATGCCATATGAGGTTCATTTATGCTAAGTTTGAATGTTTCACTTTCAATAGAATTTAAAAAGTCAGTGATGAATTTATTTTTAATGCAAAGATTAAATTCCTCATCTATATTAAGTTCCATTTCAAGTTCAGTTTTTGCTTCCATATTATCTAAACTAATACCTTCAAATACAAGTTTATCTTTATGGAAATTTAATTTCATTTTTTCAGTGATTACATTGATTTTTTTCAATGCATCCATAAATTCCTCAGTTTTAAAAATAAATTCTTTTGTGATATTTTTTGGAATTACTCTTTCATAATCAGGGAATTTATCATTAATAAGTTTTGTAAAAAACTCAAAATTATCATTTTTTGCAATCAATATATTTTCATCATAATAAATTTCAATTTTTTCAAAAAAGATTTTTTGCATTTCTAAAATAGCTTTTTTAGGAATGCAAAGGTTAAATTCTTTTTCATTTGTTTTATTTAGTGTAAAAACTGCTAAGCGTTTTGTATCTGTTCCTACAAAGCTGATGTGAGTAGTTTTTATATCAAGTAAAGCACCATTTAAAGAATACTTTGGATTATTTGTATCAACTGCAGGTAGGATTTTTTTCAAAGATCTACTTAAATCACTTGAATCAATATCGAATTTATCTTTTCCTTCAGTGCTTGGAAAATTTGGAAAATCTTCATAATTAAACATAGGAAGTTTATATTTAGTTCCTTTTTGTCTAATAAAAAGGAAATTTTCTATGGTTTCTAAAACTACATCTTCGTTATTTAAACTTTTAATAATATCTAAAATACTTTTAGCATTAGCAGTTGCAAAACCTGCACTTTCAACTTTGATTTTTTTGATTTTATAATTAATACCTATTTCATAATCACTTGCTCTTATGATTAGTTTATCTTCAACTACTTCAAAAAGTAAGTGAGAAGCGATGTTGCTTGAGTCTTTTTTATCTACATAAGAGTTAGTTAAAACTATGGCAGATTCTAGAGTGTTTTTATTAATGCTAATTTTCATTTTTACTTCCTTTGTTTTTTAAATTTATTTTATCATAATAATAAGCAATGTGAAAATGTGAAATGCTTTTTAAAAGTCTTTTTTTATAGAAATTTTACTCGTAGAATAAAATTTTTTGTTTTTCACTTTTATTCACAGGGTGCTTTTTATTTTTGTCAAAATTTTATTTCTTAATTCTTCTACTATGGCTTTTAAGTTTTCATTTTCACTCATTAGTTCTTGAATTTTTTTAATATTATGTGAAATGGCGGTGTGATCTTTCATATTAAAAAATCTAGCAAGTTGAGGCATAGACATAGTTGTAAGTTCTCTTGCTAAATATATCACAACCCTTCTTGCCATAACGATATTTTGTGTTTTTTTGTTTGATTTTATATCATTTGGCTTAAGATTATAGCTTTTTGAAACATCAGCAAGTATATCTTCAACACTGATATTTTCTTTTGTTTCTTTGATGTGGTCTTTCATAAAGCTTTTAACGACTTCTAAAGTGATTTCTTGGTTAAAAAGTCTTGCTTGAGCATTTAAATTTGTAATCATTCCTTCTATTTCTCGGATATTATCTCCCATTGAAGTAGCGATGTAACTTATGACTTCAGACTTGAGATAAATAGCATTAAATTCGCATTTTTTCTTAATAATTGCGATTTTTGTATCAAGCTGAGGTGGAGTGATATCTGCGATGATCCCATTTGCAAAGCGACTTTTTAAGCGTTCTGTTATGCCTTTTAACATATTTGGAGGATTATCACTTGTCATAATGATTTGTCCGAATTTTTCTTTGATTTCATTAAAAGTAAAGAAAAATTCTTCTTGAATTTTATCTGTTTTACCTAAAAACTGCACATCATCAATGAGTAAAACATCGCAATTTTTGTATTTTTCATGAAATTTACTCATGGTTTTATTATTTAAATGCATGGTAAAATCATTGATAAAATTATCACTTGTAGCATAAATAACCTTATATCCATTATCCAAACACACATTTCCTACAGCTTGAAGCAAGTGAGTTTTTCCAAGTCCTGTAGGGCCATAGATAAAGATAGGATTGTATAATTTTCCAAGTTTGCTTTTATCGGTAATGGCTTTGCAGGTCGCATAGGCAAATTGATTAGAATCCCCTACAACAAAGCTTTCAAAAGTAAAAGAAGGATTTAAAATAGTGCTTTGAAATTTAATCTGTGAAATATCTGTAGAAAAATGTTTTTTCTCTACCTTTTGATCATTTGTGATGATTTTAATTTGAGGGTTAATTCCTGTTTTTACTTCATAAAAATAAGCTAGTTTTTGTGCGTATTTTGTTTGTATAAATTTAGCTAAAAAATGATTTGGTGCGATAAATACTAAGATATTATTTTTACTTAACTTTTCACTAAATTGTAAGTGAGAAATGTAAGTATTGTATTCGTTATTGCTAATTTCAGTTTTAAATTCAAGTAAAAAATCTTTTATATTCATTATTTTTCTTATAAATTATGATGTAAAACTTAAAATTCTAGCTTATTTTTTATAAAAAATGGTTAAAATTATTCACATAAAAATTTAAATTTCACATCTATGTGAATAAAAAGGTGAAAAGTTTGAAAGTTTTAGGGATAGATCCTGGTTCTAGGTATTGTGGATATGCTATTGTAGAAAGGATTAATAATAAAAATCAACTCATAGAAGCAGGGCTTATCAAAATCAAACCTAATGATTTGCAGTATCAAATCACAGAATTATGTGAAGGGCTTGATCTAATCTTTAAAAATCATCAATTTGATGAGGTAGCTATAGAAGATATATTTTTTGCTTATAATCCAAAAACGGTTTTAAAATTAGCACAATTTCGTGGAGCTTTGAGTTTAAAAATTTTACAAATTCATGGAGAATTTGCAGAATACACACCTTTACAAGTGAAAAAAACGGTAACAGGTAAAGCAAAAGCTACTAAAGAGCAAGTAGCTTTTATGGTGAAAAGATTGCTTGGAATTTCAAAAGATATTAAGCCACTTGATATTACTGATGCTATTGCAGTGGCCTTAACGCATTTAGCAAATTTGAGAGTAAAAAAGTGATTTTATTTTCCACTACCTATGAAATAAATTTCAACATCATGTAAAAGTTTTTCACATACTGCTGAATCAGTGCTTTTTTCTACTACTAGGTTGATGTGATTTTTGGTATCTCTAAAGCTACCTGCAGATTTTGAATTTTTTAATTCTAATTTTTGATTATCTTTTAGGTATTTGATAGTTATTACAAACTTATGCGCTGCGCTTGCTTCGCCTAGATTAGTTTCTATTAAAACATTCATATTTGATGCTTTTGCTAAAGTTGCTTGGGTTTTATTAATCACTTCTTTCATTCTTCTATTGAGTTCTAAAATTCTTGAAATGAATTTATTATCTATACTTTCAAATGCGATTTTTAGTTTATTCATGATTTCTTGATTAGTAGGCTTATCAGGAGCTACATACACCATATAAAGGCCGTTTTTAATATCTACTTTAGTGCTTTTTGTATCACGCCCACTACCAAAAATTTTAATATAAATGGCATTATCAAGATATACTCTATCTATCATAGGTCCATAAATTTCATATTCTCTTTTTCTTACGATTACTTCTCTTGCGGCTACTTGAATTTTTACTGAACAATCATGAATTATAGGTTCCATTTCTTTTTTTATCTCAAGTAGTTCTCTAAGCATTTTCCATCCTTGTGTATTTTTAAATAAATTATAACAAAAAAAAATTGAATTTTTTTGTTAATTTTAGTTTGTGATATTTTTATATATTTTTGATTTTAAATTAAAAGTTTAAGGAAAAAAATGAAAATAAAAACTATAGTTTCAAGTTTAGTTTTAGCAAGTGCTTTATTTGCTGCAAATTCTCACCATGCTCATCATGGAGTTTCTGGAAGTATTTCATCACAAATCATGATGAGTATGCATGAACCTATGATGAAAAATCCTTTAGTACAAAGCAATGACATAGAAAGAGATTTTTTAGCTAATATGATTCCACATCATCAAGGTGCTATTGATTCATCTAAACTTTTACTAGAACATACTAAAAGTGAAGAGATGAAAAAAATCGCTCAAAATATCATCAAAGCTCAAGAAAAGGAAATCCAAGAATTTCAAGAAATTCTAGATAAAAATCTTTATACAAAAACTCAAATTGATGAAGAAACTTATAAAAAATTCGTTCAAGAAGAAAAAGAGTTAATGCAAAAAATGATGATTTTAATGAGTTCGGTTAAAGAAAGCAAGAACATCAATAAAGACTTTTTAGAAGCGATGATAGCACATCATCAAGGTGCAGTAGATGCTTCAAAACAAATTTTATTTTACTCTAAAGACAAAACTATCACTGATATAGCGAAAAAAATCATCTTAGATCAAGAAAAAGAAATCCAAGAATTTACGAATTTGTTAAAATATATGTAAAAATAGGTAGTTTAGTAAAACTACCTAGATATCATTTTACATTTTCATAGATCATATTAAACATTGTGTTGGCTATTTTGTCTTTAAAATTATTAATTTAAATAACTTTTTAATAGTTTTCAATTAATTGATAATTACAAAACAAATAAATTATAAAATTGATATAATATAATAAATTTATATAGTTTATATTTTTTTATGATTTGTAATGTATAATCACAAAATAATAAAATATAAAATTTGAAATTAGCACAAATTATTTATAAAATTCATAAGTGTATTAAAGTAAGAGCACTAAAAATATTATAAAAAAATTGCAGAAAGTTTATATAGAGTATTTAGAGAAATTTATGAGTCACTTACTATGAAAGTGGTTTGATATATTATCATAATTAAAAGATAATGATATATTGCAAATTATTAAAGAATGAATAAATGGTAAGAATATAATAATGAAAAAAAGAACTTTTATAGATTTATTTGCGGGTGCTGGTGGAATGGCAGAGGGTTTTTATCAAGAGGGTTACACGGCTCTTACTCATATAGAATCTGATAAATATGCTTGTTTAACACTACAAGAAAGAATGAGACATTATGGATATTCTCAAAATGAAATTAATAAAATACAGCCTACTGATATAACAGATAAAAATATTATAGAAATAATAGAGAATAATATCAGTAAAACTACTGGTGTTGATATAATTGTAGGTGGTCCACCTTGTCAATCTTTTTCATCACAAGGCAAGGCAAGAGATCCATTTGGCATGAAAAAAGATCCAAGAAATTATTTATATGAAAATTATCTAAATATATTAAATTACTTTAAACCAAAATTTTTTGTATTTGAAAATGTTAGTGGTATATTATCTACGAAAATTAAAGGTAATTCTATAATAGAAAGCATATTTAATGGTATGAAAGAAAACTATAGAATTATTGAAGATAAAGATGTGATTTTGTTAAATGCAGTTGATTTTGGTGTTCCACAAGATAGAAAAAGAGTTATTATTATAGGTGTAAGAAAAGATTTAAATATTGAACCCAAGAATATTTATGATGATCTTAAAAAAATTACAAAAAAAATAGATAAGACAACTGTGAGAGATGCTATATCTGATTTACCAAAATTAAAACCATCAGAGGGAAAGAAAACTATAGTTTATAATCCAGTAAAAAAATCAAATTATTTAAAGTTAATTAGAACAAATGATTATAAACTCTTGCACGGACATATTGCTAGAAGTAATAATGAATTAGATAGAAAAAGATATCGCCTTATGGCAAAAAACAAATGGAATTTATTAGAATTATATGAAAATGAGCCAAATTTAGTACATACAAAAAAAAGGTTATTTAATAATAGTTATTGTGTTCAATATTATGATGCTCCATCAAAAACAATTATTGCACACTTGCATAAGGATGGTCATCAGTTTATTCATCCTGACTATACACAAGAGAGAAGTCTTACTCCAAGAGAAGCTGCAAGACTACAGAGTTTTCCCGATGATTTTATTTTTCCATGTTCTATTACACAACAATTTAAACAAATTGGTAATGCCGTTCCACCTTTAATGTCTAAATATATAGCTATGATTTTAAAAAAATATTTATAAATGAGGTAAAAAATGTTTTTTAAAAATGTTGCAAACTTAAAAACAGCTCAAGAAAAAAAATATTTTTTGGAAAATATTGAAATAATTAACCGCTTTGCAGAAAAAACAAAAGAATTACATAATCTAAACACCATAGTATTAAAAAATGATGATATATATAAACAATTAGAATATATGGGAATTATCAAAGATGAATATGAAATTGATATTTTAAAAAAGATACTAAAAAAAGATTACAATAGATTGATGAACAGTATTTCTATATATACAAGTAATAAAAACTTTTTTATAGATACTATTGATAAATTTTCAAACAAATATAGAAAATCTTTGCAGGCAAAAAAAACAAATAAATCACCTGCAATTATTGATTTATTTTGCGGTGCAGGTGGTTTTAGTTATGGTTTTAGTAGAATGGGTTATAATATATTAATGGCAAATGATATTGATAAAGATGCTTTAAGAACTTATAGTTTTAATCATCCTGAAGTAAATTCATCTCGTATAATTAATGGTGATATAAGATTAATATCCCAAAATATACACAAATATGTAAAATCTCAAGTAGATATAATTATAGGTGGCCCACCTTGTCAATCTTTTAGTAGTGCTAATCAACAAAGAGTTATAGATGATCCTAGAAATGTTTTGTATAAATACTTTGCAAAATGTGTAAATAATTTAAAACCTAAATTTATAATAATGGAAAATGTGAAGGGCATGCTAAAAGTAGCAAATCAAGTAATAGAAGATTTTGACAAAATAGGTTATATGGTCAAATATAGGTTATATGATGCGACTAATTTTTCTGTTCCACAAAAAAGAATTAGGTTAATTTACATTGGTATTAACAAAGAGTATGCAAGAAAACAAAATTTAGATGTAGATATAATTATGAGTGATATTGAAAATGAAATAATAAAAAATAGAAAATTTGTCTTAAAGGATGCTTTGGATAATATCGATAGCTTGGTTTGTCCAGACAAAAAAAATCAAACAGAAACTGATGACGAATCTGGCTCAAAGATTTCTATTAATAGACACAAAAACAATGAATATTTAAATTTAATAAATGATAGTAATATTTGTTCATTTATATACAATCACAAGGCACGTTTTCAAAATGAAACAAATTTAAAGATATATTCACTATTAAAACAAGGGGAGGATTCTACAGCTGAAACAATAAAAGATATTATGCCTTATTCTATCAGAAGTCATATATTTAAGGACAAATATTTTAAACTGATAGAGAATGAGCCTAGTAGGACAATTACAGCACACTTAAAAATGGATTGTCACTCACACATCCATCCAACTCAAATTAGAGCTATTACACCACGAGAAGCTGCAAGAATTCAAAGTTTCCCTGATGATTATTTGTTTTTTGGACCATACCTAAAAACTTATATGCAAATAGGAAATGCCGTTCCCCCTTTAATGTCAAAGGTATTTGCAAAAGTATTTAAAAAGTATTTATAATAAAATAAGTATTTTTTTATTAGAATACACAAAAATATATTTGTTTGGTTGACCGATGAATACACATTTTATTATTGCAACAAGACAATTAACTGGATATTCAGGTTCTGATTTATACATAAATCTTAGTTCTATAGATACAATTGAAAAGTTATTTAGCAAAGTAAGCAACTCTACAGCATTTACTATTAATGATAAAAAAACATCATATGATAGTAGAAATAGAATTGCATATTTTGAAATATTTGATCCAATTTTAGAAAAATATTTTCAAGTACACATAAAAGACAATAGACATAGAGATGGGCTATGGTTTAGATTAACTAATTATATAAAATATCAAAAAATCACACCAGGTCAATTTTTAGTATTAAGCCTAAATATTAATAAGTGTAATGCAGAAATATCAATATATAGTTTGGAGTTTTACAGATATATTCTTCAAAAACATGAAAAATACTATGTTTTAATGTCAGAAATAAATTCAAATGAAAATTATGATATAGTGGCTGAAAATTATTTAGCAAATTTTAATATATTAAGAACGGATACTTTTATAAATAAATGGCATGGCTCCTTTATTACTTATAAGGCTGATTCTTATTCAAAAAAATATATTGGCATTCCATATGATATTAATTTAAAATGCGATGAATTTAATGAGATTGGAGATATAATATGAATATATGGATTTATGCATTAAAGAATGACATAGAAATTAAAGATATAGAAAACTATAAAAATATTTTGGTAGGCGATATTATTTTTGGCTATATACAAATTATCGAAAGTGGAGGTTTTTTTATTGTAAAAAAACTTGTGAAGAAAGAAGATGGTCAAGTTGAAGAAAATGACATAGAATCAATCAAAGTAGATTTACCATATAGTATTATGTATTGTTGTAAGGGAGGTAGATTTTTATACAAACTACAGAAAAAAGAAATTAATTTCTTGTTAAATGAAAAAATATTTGATGATAGTAAAAATAAAAAAGAAATTGATGAAAACATAAGAGAAAAAGGTGGAGAAAATATCATCTTATATGGTGTGCCAGGTAGTGGTAAAAGTCATACTATAAAAACAAAGTATCCAAATAATGAGTATACCTTTGAAAAATTAGTTTTTCATCCTGACTATTCATATAGTGATTTCATAGGACAGATAATGCCTATTGTAAAAGATAAAATCGTAAGTTATGATTTTATACCTGGACCTTTTACAAATATTTTAAAAAAGGCATATAATGATCCAAGTGGAAAATATGTTTTAGTTATTGATGAAATAAATCGTGGTAACGCTCCTGCAATATTTGGTGAAGTTTTTCAACTACTTGATAGAGATAAGAATGGCAATAGCGATTATGCGATAAACAATGAAAATATAGCAAAGATAGTTTATGGTAAGGACAATATAGAAAAACCTATTAAAATCCCATCAAACTTATGGATAATTGCCACAATGAATACAAGTGATCAAAATGTCTTTACACTTGATACTGCTTTTCAGCGTAGATTTTCTATGCAGTTAGTTAAAAATTCTTTTGATAAAAAAATACAAGAGTTTGAAAGTGAAGAAAAATACAATGAATATAAAAATTTTATAGATAAGAAAATTTTAAATACTGATGTTTCTTGGCAAATATTCTGTAAAACCATAAATTCAGTAATCTCTGACAACGAAAATGATGTTAACTCAATGGAAGACAAAAGACTTGGTGTATTTTTTGTAAGAAATGATGACCTAGAAAGTAAAGAAAAATTTGCTCACAAAGTTTTAAAATACCTTTGGGATGATGTTTTTAAATTTGACAAAGATAAACTTTTTAATAAAAATAAATGTCATACACTAGAAGAAGTCATCGAAAGATTTGTTGACAAAAATGGAAAATCTCAATTTGATATTTTTATCGATGATGTTAAGGCTATGTTGTATGTTTAATTTAAGGGAGCATTGCTTTATAGATAATGAATTAGACGATAATTTTGTTGGTATTAGAAGTAAAGAAAATAAGCTTCAAATTTGCTTTCCATTAGGGATTAACTTAGATTGTGATGACAAGAATATAAGAGCAGATATTAGAAAGCTAATATCTGTACTTTTAAAATTTAATAAATCTCATACAAAATCTTATTTTATAGATAATAAAAATGAACAGATCGAGCAATCATTTCCACTTATTGCGTATAAAAATATCATAGAATATTTTCTTTCTCACGGTTACTATACCGAGCGAGAAAATATCTATCAAACCACTACAAAAGGTAAGATAAACTTTGCTAGAACGATTAATAAAAATCGCCCTAATATCCAAAATAATAATTCTGTAATTTATATGCAGTTTCAAGCTAAAAAAAATCAAGCCAATAAAAATGGGTTAATTACAGCTATAAATAGATATTGTGTTTATGAGGCATTTTGTAAATTTGGTTTTGCTTACAATTCATTTATGCCACCAAAATACAACTTACCAATAGATAAAAATCAATGTCTTTATGTTTTGCAAAGTAAATTAGATAATACATTTGATGATAAAAAACGATTACTTTTTAGTTCTATGAGAGATATGCTTTTGCAAAGCGATAAATCCTTAAAAGAGAGCGAGTTTAAATTTGGAACAACGGTTTTTCATACTATTTGGGAAAAGATGATAGATAGAGCATTTGGTGTTGCAGATAAGGATGGATACTTTCCAAAAACTCAGTGGAAATTAAAATATGCAGATAATAAAGATAATAACTCATTACAACCTGATACTATTATGATTGATGATGACAAAATTTATATATTAGATGCAAAATACTACAAATATGGTGTAAAATTAAAAGGATTGCCACAAAGTAGTGATATAATTAAACAGGTAGCTTATGGCGAATATGCAGAATATCGAACAAAAAATAAGAAGATATGTAATGTTTTTTTGATGCCGTATAACAAACAAAATAATAATTTTGAAGTTAAAATAAATGGTATTTTTGAAAATATTGGAAAAGCTACTATTGAATGGAAAAACAGCAAAAGCTACACGGAAATTCAAGGCCTCTTAGTAGATACTAGATTTTTAATTTATAATTATGATAAGATTGGTTCTACACATAAAGAACAATTAATTACAGCAATTAGCGATATTGGCCACTAGGATATACAAAAATATAAAGCTCTTTTGGATTACCTACAGCTTTTTTGTATCGTTTATCACTAGGTTTTAAATTTCTAATATCTTTATCTTGTAAGCTTTGTTTTGCTATGTTTGCCATTATTTTCCTTTAAAGAACCCTATTAGGTTTTAAGAACCCTAATAATGACCTTAATTAATTGAAAATAATTATAACACAAAAGAAATTAATTGAAATCAAAGATCATTTAGTTTGTTTATATATAGCATTTTGAAAGCATTTTTTGGAAATTAAAGAAATCGAAAGAAATAAAAAATGGTGGCTCCGATTGGACTTGAACCAACGACCACCACCATGTCAAGGTGGTGCTCTACCAACTGAGCTACGGAACCAAAAAATGAAAATTATATAAAAATATTTTTACATTGTGCTTAAAATCACTTTTTAACTTTTTTCATATCATTTAGCCACAAGTCTAGTTGTGCTTCAAAACCTACGCCTTTGCTATGATAAAATTTCAAATCTTTTTCTAGGTATCTTTGCTTAACCCATCCTCCAAAATCATGTGGGTAAAGGTAGTTTTTTCTTTGTGGGTTGTTATTATCAAGGTAAGGAAGTATTTTTAACGCAGGGTTGTTTTGCACATAATTTAGCGCTTCATTTATAGCAAGATAACTTGAATTTGACTTAGGCGAACTTGCTAAAAATACCACACATTGTGCTAAGATGATCCTAGCTTCAGGATAGCCTATGTTTTTTACTGCTATGAGTGTGCTTGTGGCTAGATTAAGTGCTTGAGGGTTTGCATTTGAGATATCTTCACTTGCAAATATCACTAATCTTCTAGCGATGAAATCCGCACTTTCGCCCCCATCAATTAATCTTGCAAGATAATACAAACTCGCATCTACATCACTTCCTCTTAAGCTTTTTATCATAGAACTAGCTAGTTTATAGTGTGTGTCTTTACTTGAAGTGCCATCGCTTAAAACATTTGCTCTTAATTTTTTCAAAGTTTCAAGCGTGATATGAGTGCTATCTAAAGCCAAAGCAAACTCGCATAAATTTAAAAAACTTCTTGCATCATTTGCACTAGAAGTGATTAAAAAGTCTTTGGCATCATCATCGATTTTACATTGGAGTTTTTCTTGCACTTTTATAGCAAGTTTTTCTAAGTCTTTATATTCTAAACCTTTAAATTCAAAAAGCATACTTCTGCTTCTTATGCCTGAAGTTAAAGTAAAGTAAGGGTTTTCAGTGCTTGCACCTATGAAAAGGCATTTTTGATTTTCCAAAGGGATTAAAAGCATTTCTTGCTGGGTTTTTGAAAGCCTATGTACCTCATCAATAAAAATCAAAGGTTTATATAAAGAATTTTCATATTTAGCTAGTATTTTTCTAAGCTCTTCAAGTTTAAAATTCCCTCCATCAAACTCATAAAAGTCTAGTTTATACTCATACGCTATAGCCCTTGCAAAAGAGGTTTTTCCACAACCTGCTGGGCCAAAAAATATACTATGAGGGAGTTTTGAAACTTGTATGAATTTTTTAAAAATTTCTACCAAATTTTCTTGTCCTAAAACCTCATCTAAAGTTTTAGGACGAAAAGTTAAACTTAAATTTGTCATTGTGGATTTATGGTAAGTCTTTCACCATTAATGATAGTTGTAACATCACTTTTATTAGAATCATCATAGATAAAATCAAGCACATAAGAGCCATTATTATCTACAAAATAAGTATCAAAATTTGCAAAATCAGGCCAAATTTGACTAGGAAGAATTTCAGTGTTTGCATGCAATTGTGATTTTATATTATTTTCAGTGAAAATAGTTTGTCCATTTGCGTCAAATTTTTTACCTTCTTTTTCAAAGCTTAGGTTATTTAAGATGATTTGAGGGTTTGCTTTTAAAAACTGACTTGCTAAAAGCATCATAGAAAAAATATCAGTATTTGAGTTTTGCACTAAACTATCATAAGCTTTTTTAGAAAGATTATTAAAATTCATATCTAAATTAATGTTATTTAACATAAAGTTTTCATTTGCAAGGTTAAATTTAGCTAAATCTAGTTTTAAAACACTATCATAATCATTTTGAGCATTTTGAGCTGTTTTTGCAAAAATTTTTAATTTATCAAAGTCAAAAGCAATGGAACTTATAAAATTAACGCTATCAATGCTTATATTTTGCTCACTATTTCTACTAGGACTAAAAATATCATTAAAACTTAATTTTTGTATAGGAAATTCAGAAATTTTGATATTTTTTGCTTCTAATTTTTCTTCATGAGATAGTTGTTCTAATAAAATATAACCTAGATTAAGCTCCATATTTTTTACAAATTCTTCAGAACCTGTAATCTTAAAAGATGTATTATTTAAAACTAAATTTGTATCATTGCGCGTAAAATTAATATCATTTATTTTTGCATTGATGTTAATGTCTCCACCTTTTGCGCTAACTAAGATTTTAAAGATTTCTTCATTTGGGAAAATACCTTTTAAGTCTTCATTTTCATTTAAAATAGAAACGATAGCATTATTACTTGCAAAAAAATTATTAGAAAAATCCACATTCACTTTAAAACTATAAGGTAAGTCATTCAGTGTAGCTATAAAACTTCCTTTGGAATTTAAAAGTCCTTTGGTATAGTTAGCATCTTCAACACTATAATATGCTGTATCTTGACTCATTTGAGCAAATATTTTTCCATTGATAGAGTTAATGTAAGAAGCTGAGGCAAAAAACCCTATAACTAATAAAACAACTACTACAACCCCTGCGATGATTTTTTTCATTCATTTTCCTTAAGTGAAATTTTAGAAATTATATATTTTTATTACTAACTAATGCTTATAAAATTCTCACATTTATACATTACTTAACTTTTTTTCTTATAATTGCACTATTTAAAATCAAAGGTAAAAAAATGAAACTTTTTGGAACAGATGGAGTACGTGGTAAAGCAGGGGAGTTTTTGGATTCATTTTTAGCCATGCGTTTGGCTATGGCTGCTGGAATTTATTTTAAAGACAAAGCTCTTACAAACAATATCTTAGTAGGAAAAGATACAAGAAGAAGCGGTTATATGATAGAAAATGCTATCGTTTCAGGGCTTACTTCTATAGGTTATAATGTTATAGAAATAGGTCCTATGCCAACACCTGCTATTGCGTTTTTAACTGAAGATATGCGTTGTGATGCAGGGATTATGATATCAGCTTCGCATAATCCTTACTATGATAATGGTATTAAATTTTTTGATGCCCATGGAAATAAACTTGATGAGCAAGCAGAAGCAAAAATAGAAGAAATTTATTTTAACGATAAACTCATAGAAGAAGCAAGAACAACAAAATCACAAATTGGTCAGGCAAAAAGAATTGATGATGTGATAGGAAGATATATTGTTTCTATAAAAAATTCTTTTCCTAAAGAGCTGACTTTAAAGTCTTTACGCGTTGTGTTAGATGTGGCTCATGGAGCTTCTTATAAGGTAGCACCTACGGTTTTTAAAGAACTTGGTGCAGATGTGATTGTGATCAATGATAAGCCAAATGGTTTAAATATCAATGAAAATTGCGGGGCTTTACATCCTTTAAATTTAGCTTTAGAAGTAAAGAAATTTAGAGCAGATGTGGGTTTTGCTTTTGATGGGGATGCGGATCGTTTGGTTGTTGTGGATGAAAAAGGCGAAGTAGCTCATGGAGATAGTCTTTTGGGTGTTTTAGCTTTATTTTTGAAAAAACAGGGCAAGCTAAAATCAAGCGTGGTTAGCACTATAATGAGTAATGGTGCTTTAAAAGAGTTTTTAACTAAACATAAAATCACACATGAAACTTGCAATGTAGGCGATAAATATGTACTTGAAAAACTCAAAGAATGCGGTGGAAATTTTGGCGGGGAGCAGAGTGGGCATATTATTTTTAGTGACTATGCAAAAACTGGAGATGGTTTGGTAGCTGCTTTACAATTTAGTGCTTTAATGTTAAGTGAGGCAAAAAGCGCAAGTGAAATTTTAAATCAAGTTAAGCCTTATCCACAACTTTTGCATAATCTTAAAATTTCAGAGAAAAAAGACTTAAGCAAGCTTGCAGGCTTAGAAGAATTGAAAAAAGATTTAGAAAAAAAAGGAATTGCTAGTTTGTTTAGGTATTCAGGTACAGAAAATTTAATACGCTTATTACTTGAAGCAAAAGACATTAAGCTTTTAGAAAAAGAAATGAAAGCTGTTGAAAGCTTTTTTATGAAAGCATTGAATGCTTAAAATTTTATCTTTAAAATTTTGGCTTGTTTTTGCTTTAGTTTTTATACTAGATCAAGTAAGTAAGTATTTGTTTTTGCAAGGGCTTGAGTATAAGGGTGAATTTTTTGATTTAGTTTTAACCTATAATACCGGTGTAGCCTTTTCAATGTTTGCATTTTTAGGAGAGTATTTAAAATACATACAGCTTGTTTTTATTTTGGCTTTGTTTGGGTATTTGCTTTATCAAAAAGAATTTTTTAGAACACATTTGATCGCTTTTGCTATTATGTTATCTGCTGGGTGTTCTAATTTACTTGATCGATTTGTGCATATAGGTGTGGTGGATTTTGTATTTTGGCATAAGTGGTTTGAATTTGCTGTGTTTAATTTAGCTGATGTGATGATAAACATTAGCGTAGCTTTGATTTTAATAAAAGAAATTTTTAATAAAAAAGGAGAAAAATGTTAGATTTTTTAACTGACTGGTATTTATGGATTAAAATGGTGCATTATTTAGCTTTTGTTTCTTGGATGGCTGGATTGTTTTATTTACCAAGACTTTTTGTATATCATACAGAACATAAAGACAATAAAGGCTTTGTGGAAGTGGTAAAAATTCAAGAAAGAAAATTGTATTTTTATATCCAAACACCTGCTATGATTGTAACTTTAATAAGTGGTAGTTTAATGCTTCATGCTAATAAAGCTTTAATGGTTGGATCAGGATTTATGCATGCTAAATTAACCTGTGCTTTGCTTTTAATTATTTATCATTTGCAAAATTATTATTATTTAAAACAACTTCAAAATGATACTTGCAAAAAAAGTGGGAAATTCTTTAGAGCTTATAATGAAATTCCAACGATATTATTTATAATCATCGCTATTATGATGGTGGTAAGACCATTTTAGTAAAAAGCCTTAAAAAAAAGGCTTTTTATCCTTTAAACTCCATGCTTTTAAAATCAAGTGGATCAACATTTTCTTGCATGATATTTATGCGTTCTTTATCTTGTAAGCGTTTATCATCTCTAAATACAGCACGCACTAAATCCATACCTGTGTAAAAATCTTTCATTAATACCATAAACAAATAACATCCAAATTCACTTGTATATAAAGTATTGTTTTCTTTTTTTATAGCCTTGCTTAATTTAAGACCTAAAAGTTCTATAAAAAGATCTTTTTCTAAATTACATTCTAAAGTTTTATTAAATTTATCAATTTCGATTTTACCAGTAAACATTTCGGTTAAAAAGACATATTTGATGATTTCTTTTTTACTAAAATTAGCTTTAGCAATATTTGCATTTTGTTTTTCCTTGATGAGCTTAGAATAATCATTTAAATTAAAAGCATTGATTAAAAGCTCTCCATCTAAAAAGCTAAAAGCCCCGCTTCCTACACCCAAATACTCATGATGGCTACTTACATACTCATCATTAAAGCTACTTTTTTCTAAAGAAAATGACCACGCATTATTTCTTTCATAATCTTTGAAAAAATCTACAATGATTTTATAAAATTCAAATTCATTATCTTTAAAACTTACTCCTAGAGTTTTTGCGATATTATCTTTTGTGAGGTTTGATTTCATCAAAGGATAAGTTGTGATTTGTTGAGGTTTTAAGTTTTTGGCTATTTCTAAGTCATTGAGTAATTGTTCTTTGGTTTGAGAAGGAAAATTAAAAATCAAATCAATACTCATGATAGGAAGCACACCTATGGCTTTAGAAAGCTTTTCTTGAAGTTCTTTGCTAGAGCCAAATTTATGATACCTTGCTACTTTTTTTAAAGTATCATCATCAAAGCTTTGTATACCACAACTTAAACGATCTATAAGTCCTTTAAACATTTCTAACTTTTTAGGTTCGATATGATTAGGGTCAGTTTCGCAAGAAATTTCTTTGATGTTAAATAATTTTTTGCAAAGTTCTAAAGTTTTAGCAAGCTCTTCTTCATTGATTAAAGTAGTGCCGCCACCCACATACATAGAAGTAAAATCAAATCCTTTGTCTTTGATTTGTTTGATTTCTTCTCTTAAACTTTCAAAATATCTTTTTGCTAAATCTTCATTGTAATAATACTTATGAAAACTACAATATGGGCAAAAAGTATGACAAAATGGTATGTGAGCATAAAGCATATAAGATTTTTTTGGATTAACTTTTTTTTCTTGTCCTTCTTTTAAAAGTTTCACATCAAAACCATTCTCTAAAGATTTTTGCATAGCCTTGTGTGAGTAAGAAAGAGCTAAGTTTTGTAAAAAATTCATATTTTTCCTAAAATTTCATTTTGTAGTTATTTAAAAAGACTATAATTGTATCATATTTTTACAAAGGCTTTATAATGAAAAAGATTTTTATAGCATTTTTTGTATTTTTGTTAGGATTTATAAGTGTGTCAAATTCTGCACCTTTAGATGAAATTTTTCAAGATGTTAATGTTTCAGGTAGTATGCGTTATCGTTTTGAGCATAATAGCCCAAAAGATAGAGGAAATAATAATTTTAATCAAAGAATTCAAATTCAAATGCATTAACAACTAAGCCTTAAAGACTTAGTTGTTATAAAAGTTTTCCTTTAAGTTTTCTTCCATAGCTTTGATGTTTTCTTTTGATTCTTCTTTAGCGTTAAATCCTCCACCAAAAGCTTTCATAACATCTACAATAGAATTTGCAAGCTCATAAGATGAGTTAGTATAAGAAAGTTTAGCATTTAAATAATTTCTTTGATCTTGTAAAAAATCAGCCAAGTTAATCACGCCATTTTCATATCTTAAGGTAGAAATTTCATAAATTTTACTTTGGGCTAGAAATAAATTTTTATAATTTTGCTCATTTTCATAATAGCTTTGGCGGTTAAATAAAGCAAGTCTTATCTCTCCAAAAGCTGTTTTTAAGGTGTTTTCATATTGTAAAAATGCTTCATCTTTGGTAAGCTTTGCAATATTAACATTATTCATAATCTCACCCCAATGAAAAATCGGCATTGCAAAATTTCCAGCTACATTCCAAGTATTGCTTCCATGTTTGACTAAAAGATCTAAATCATTACTTTGAAAACCCAAAAGTCCTGTTAAAGAAAGGTTTGGTAAAAATGCAGTTCTAGCTACTCCAACAAGATAATTTTTTTCTTCTAAAATTTTTAAACTAGCTTGTACATCAGGTCTTTGAAGCAAAATTTCACTGCCAATGCCCTCGGGTATGCTAAGTTCGTATTGTCCTATTTTTTTATACTCTATGCTATTATAAAGTATATCATCAATATCATTTGAAGTTAGGATTTTTAAGGCTTTGGTATTAGCCTCTTTTTGAATTTTAGCGTTTGTGAGTAAAACTCTTGAATTTTCAAGCTCAGCTTTAAATTTGTTAAGCTCATACTCACTAATTACTCCAAGTTTAAAATGCTCTAATTTTAACTCATAAGTTTTTTGATAACTTTGGGTTGTTTCTTCTAAAATTTTTACTTGCTCGCTTAAGCTTGCTAGGTTAAAATAAGTTTTTACTACATTAGAAATTAAGCTCAATCTTGCGCTTTCATAGTCAAACTCACTAGCTTGTAATTTTGCTTTTGAAGCACCATAAGTATCTCTGTATTTACCCCATAAATCTACTTCATAGCTTAAATTTAAACCCATGTTAAAATCATTACCATAAGCAAATTCATTGCTTTTATTGCTTGGAGCA
Organism: Campylobacter sp. CNRCH_2013_0855; assembly: GCF_025773025.1. Taxonomy (NCBI): domain Bacteria; kingdom Pseudomonadati; phylum Campylobacterota; class Epsilonproteobacteria; order Campylobacterales; family Campylobacteraceae; genus Campylobacter; species Campylobacter sp. CNRCH_2013_0855. Next base: position 32,362 of record NZ_JAKMTE010000011.1, read on the forward strand.
TTAATGCTAGTTTTTCCTCTTGCTCCGCTAGCGCTTGCATCAAGCTTAGGAAGTAAATCGCTTCTTGCTATACCTAAAGTTTCATAAGCTTTTTGTAAATTCATATATGCAATTTGCAAGTCGTTATTATTTTTTAAAGCTTGATCGACTAAGGTATTTAAATAATTATCATCAAAAGCTTTCCACCACTGTTTATTAATGCTAATATTTTGGTCTAAACTTTTAGTGTAATTTACATCTTTGATTTCTAAATTTGGTTTTAAACTGCAAGCTGTTATTAAAAAACAACTTGCAAAAATTATTAATTTACGCATTGATTTTACCTCTTTTTTTATCAAGCCATTTATTAAAGCTTTCTAATAAATAGAAAAATAAAGGTACAAAGAAAATGGCTATAGTAGAAGCTGCTATCATACCTCCTATAACACCCGTGCCTATTGCATGGCGACTTGCACTTCCTGCTCCATAAGCAAAGTACAAAGGTAAAATACCACAAATAAATGCTAATGAAGTCATTACAATAGGTCTAAATCTTAATTTTGCTGCACTAATAGAAGCTTCAAAAATACTTTTTCCTTTTTTAAGATGTTCTTCCATAGCAAACTCAACAATCAAAATGGCGTTTTTAGCTGAAAGTCCTATTAAAAGTAAAAGTCCTGTTTGAAAATATATATCATTTTCTAAGCCTCTAAGCCATACAAGAAGTAAAGAGCCAAACACCGCAAAAGGCACAGCAGTGATTACTGCTAAAGGCATAAGCCATCTTTCATACTGAGCTGCTAGGATTAAAAATACAAATAAAAGCCCTAGTATAAAAGCTACTTGACCTGCACCACTACTTGTAACTTCTTGATAAGCTGAACCTGACCAAGCAATAGAATAATCCTCTCCTAAAGTTTCTTTGGCAACTTGAGCAATAGCATCAATAGACTGTCCTGAAGTATAACCAGGTGCAGGATCACCTTGTACTAGTGCTGATGGGAACATATTAAAACGTTTTACATCATCAGGCCCAACGCCTCTATGAAGTGTTAAAACACTATCTAGAGCTATCATAGAACCATCTTTTGATCTAACAAAAATATTTTTTAAAGCATTTTGTGTATTTCTAAAATCTCCAATTGCACTAATATTTACACGATAATTTTTTCCAAGCATAGAAAAATCATTTACATAGTAAGTTCCTATCGTGGCATTTAGTGTGCTAAATACATCTGCTAAATTTAAACCATAAAGCTTTACTTTATCACGATCAATTTCCAATTTTAATTGTGGAAAATTAGTATCAAGTGTAGTTCTTACATTCGCAAGCTCAGGACGTTTATTTGCTGCTTCAACTAATCTATTTACATCAACTTGAATTTCTTCATAACTTTTACCTCCACGATTTTGTACATACATTTCAAAACCACCAGTTAAACTTAAACCTTGAATTGGAGGTGGATTAACAAAGAAAGTTTGAAAATTTGGATTTAAGAAATATTGTTTATTATACATACTAGTTAGATCAAAACTATTTGTATCTCTATCATCCCAATTTTTCAAATTTACAAACATTGCACCAGCATTTTCTTTTAAAGAACCTGTGAAAAGATCATAACCTATAAGACCTACAATATCAGTAATATTTTCATTTTTACCGATTTCTTCACCCATTGCATCCATAGCTTGGGTTGTTCTATTGAGAGATGAAGCTGCTGGTAAGTTCACAACAGATAAAAAACTACCTTGATCTTCAGGTGGTACAAGTGAATTTGGTACTATTTTGAATAATCCATATAATCCGATTAAGAATATGAAAAAAATCAAGACAAAGCGTATAGTTCTTTTTAATATATAAGCAACTCCTGCGCCAAAAACTTCAGTTGACCAATCAAATATATCATTGAATTTTTTTACTAAGTAAAATGGCTCCCCTTCATTTCTTTTTAAGAAAATTGCACATAAAGATGGAGTTAGTGTTAATGCTACAAAACCTGAGATTGCAACTGAAATAGCTAAAGTGATGGCAAATTGTCTTTGAATTTCTCCTACAAAACCGGATATAAATGAAACAGGTATAAACACCGCACAAAGCACAAGAACGATAGAAACAACAGGTGCAGCAACTTCATCCATTGCTTTAATGGCTGCTTCTTTTATGCTTATATTTGGATCTTCATGCATGATTCTATCGATATTTTCAACTACTATAATTGCATCATCAACAACAATACCAATAGCTAATACCAAAGCAAAAAGTGTAAGAAGGTTGATACTAAAACCTAAGACATATAATCCCGCAAAAGTTCCCAAAATAGAAACAGGTACAGCAATCATAGGTATGATAGTAGAACGGAAATTCTTCAAGAACAAGTACATTACAATCACAACTAAAATGAGTGCTTCAAAAAATGTTTTTACAACTTCTTTGATAGAAGCTTTAATAAATATAGTTGTATCATAAGGTACTTTATAGGCTAAACCTTCTGGAAAGCTTTTTGAAAGCTCTTCAAACTTTTTCTGTACTAACTCAGCTGTACTTACTGCATTTGCTCCAGTTTGTAAGAAAATTAATATAGGAGTAGCATCGCTTCCATTTAATCTACCTTTAAATGTATATTCTCTTGAACCTAAAGAAACTTCTGCAACATCTTTAAGTCTTAAAAAAGAGCCATCGCTATTTGCTCTTATAATAATATTTTCAAATTCTTTTGTGTTTTTTAACCTTCCTTGCATAGTTACTGAGTATACATAAGGTGATCTTTCTACCACAGGTTCTTGACCTATCTTACCAGTAGCATATTGAGCGTTTTGTTCATTTACTGCAGCAATAACATCTGTTGCGGTCACTTGATATTTATTTAATAAATCGGGATTAAGCCAAATTCTCATAGAATAATTTCTTGAGCCGATTGCTACGGCATTACCTACACCAGGAACCCTAGCAAGATCATCTAAGATATTTAACGCAGCATAATTATATACTTCAAGTGAATCCATAGAACCATCAGGAGAATATAAAGTAGCAACTTCTAATATACTTGAACCAGTTTTTCTTACACTAACACCGGTTTTTTTAACATCTTCAGGAAGTCTTGCCATAGCAGCTGAAATTCTATTATTAACATCAACTGTCGCTTGGTCAGGATCTGTACCTATATTAAAATATACACTTAAACTCATATCTCCTGAAGAACTTGAAGTTGATTCCATATAAATCATATTTTCAACTCCGTTGATTGCATCTTCAAGAGGAATAGCCACTGTTTGAGCTACTGTTTGAGCATCAGCACCTGAGTAATTTGCACTTACTTTTACAACAGGTGGGGTTAGAGAAGGGTATTGCTCTACAGGTAAAGAATATAGTCCTATAATACCCGCTAAAGAAATGATAATAGCTACAACAGAAGCAAATACAGGTCTTTCTATGAAAAATTTAGAAAACATTATTTATTCTCCATTACGCTAACACTTGCACCAGGGCGGATTTTTTTGAAGTTATTTAAAATAACTTTATCGCCATTTTTTAAGCCCTTATCAATGATTGCTTTATCAGAAGTTTGATAAATAACATTCACATTAGTTTTAACTACTTTTCCATCTACTAGAGTATAAACATAAGTAGCACTATCATCTTGTAAAAGCGCAACTTGAGGAATTTCAAAACCATCTTTTTGAACAAAGCCTTCAACATGAACATTTGCAAAAGAACCAGGCATTAAACTTGAGTTGTTATTGTCAAAAATAGCTTTTGCTTTTACCCCACCACTATGGGTGTCTATAACACTATCTATAAAATATAATTTTCCATTAAAAAGCTCTCCGCCAACATTAGCTTGCACTTGGATATTTTCTAATTGCCAGTTGCCACTTTGTAGATTTTTATTCATATTGATTTTATCAACATCAGAAATATAAAAGTCTGCAAAGATAGGGTTAATGTTTGTAATACGCACAAGCTCAGTTGATGAAGCATTTACATAATCACCCACATCCATTAGCGCATCTCCTAAAACCCCATCAAATGGAGCACTTACTACAGTGTATTTTAAGTCTAATCTTGCATTAGCAAGTTTTGCTCTAGCACTTTCTAAATTAGCTTTGGTAGAATTAAATTTAGCCAAACTTGCGTCAAATTCTTTTTGTGAAATAGCATTTTTTTCTATTAAAATTTGATCTCTTTTGAAATTTTTTTCAGCATCATCAAAATTAGCTCTTGCTACTAAAGCTTCCCCATAAGCCATATTTACACTTGCTTGGTATTTATCAGGCTCTATGAGAAAAAGTTTATCACCTTTTTTAACAGCTTGGCCGCTTTTGAAGTATTTTGCTTTGATTTCGCCACTTACTTTAGGTTTAATTACTACATCTAATTCAGTGCTTAATCTTGCAGGATAGGTAAATTCTAAAGGTAAATTAGAACTTTGCATAGTCATAATACTTACAGGTTGGGGAGGGAGTTGTTTAACTTGTGCATTCTTATCATCTGAGCATGCCACAAATATAAGTGAAGCACAAGCTAGGGTTAAAAGTTTTGTTTTCATTGGTTTCCTTAAAATTATTTATTTAGCTAAACGAAAAAAGTAATTTATATTACAAAAGATATAATTATTATTTTATCAATCTTTAGTTAATTAAAATTAACAAGGCCTTGAGTAAAGAGTTTTACGATTTTTTTTGCGTGATTTTGTTGCTCTTTTTTACTCATTGAAACTTTATTTTCAAAAGTGCTTTGTATAAAAAAAGTTCCTCTAAGCATAGCACAAAATGTATAACTTAAAAATTCAGCATTTTTAGCTAAATTTTCATTTTCTTCTTCAAATCTTTTTTGAAGTACATATTCTACTTCTTTTCTATTGTCTCCTTTAAACCATTTGCCAAAATCAAATTTTTCATTATAAATTTCTGAATATATAAGTCTTACTATGGCTATGGTTTTAGCGTCATTAAAAATCCCTAAATAAGCTTTTGCAAATTGATGTAGAAATTCTTCTAAACTAGCATTGACTGAAAGTTGCATATTTTTGTTTAAAATAGCTAGAAAATGATTTTCTGCAAAATCATTTAAAACCGCTTCAAATAAACCTTCTTTATTTTTAAAATGCTCATATACACAAGAAAAAGATCCACCAGCTTGTTTGATGATATCTTTAAGATTAGTTGCTTCGTAGCCGTTTTCTAAAAACGACTCCGCAGCAATTTGTTTGATTTTTTCAAGCCTTGCTTGAGATTTTGAAGAAAGTCTTTTTTCCATTTTAGTGTTTTTTATGCTCTATAATTGAGTTTTTAGGATACACAAAATTACTTTCTCTTGTGATTATGATGTTTTTATCATCAAGTGCATAAGCTTTGATAGTTAAAGGTATTACTGTATCTTTTCTATCATTATCAGCTAGTTTTTTAGTAGCTTTTAAAACAACTATATGTTTATCTTTTTCACCAGCTTTTAGTTTAAAAGGTTTTTTAGGTCTAATGATTTCTATACCATCTTCAAAGTCTTGTAATTTTACATCAAAATAATACTCATGAGTTTTATTATCTGTATTTTGGAATAAAAATACATAAGCATTGGTGATTAATAAATCTCCATCATGTGTTTTTCTTACTTGATAAAGCTCGCTAGAACGATTGATGTTTAAAAGCATATTTTCTTTTTTACTTCCCATTAAAACTAAGGCTACAAAAACACCACATAAAACCACTAAATATCCAATAGTTCTAAATCTAAAATATTTTACTTTTTCTCTTGTTTCAATGGCTTTTGCACTAGTCCAGTTAATCAAACTAGGGCGATCAAATTTGGCTTGAATTTTTGAACAAGCATCGGCGCATTCAAGACAGTTAATACACTCAAGTTGCATTCCTTGACGTATATCTATATGTGTAGGACAAATTTTTACACAGGCTTCACATCCTATACATTCACCTTGTGGTGGTTTTTGATAAAGTTTGGTATGCCCATCATAAATCACACCACCTCTTTTATCATCATAGATTACTTGAATAGTATTATTATCAAACATTACAGATTGAATTCTTGCATAAGGACATACATAAACACAAAATTTTTCACCCAAATACACTATATCAAAAGTAAAGACTAAAGAAGCACAAAATAAAATCCCCAAAAGCAATAAATGATCAGCAGGATTTTGAATATATACAAAAAAATCTTCAGGCGGTACAAAATACCATAAAAATGCACTCATCATTAATAATGAAAAAAGATAGAAAATCACAATACTTAAAACTTTTTGGACAAAAAATCCATCTACTTGTTTTTGTTTGTTTGCTGTGCTTTTATGAATTTTAAAGATTTTTGTTTGTAATAAATCTCTATAAATAACTCTAGCAATAGTTTGAGGACAGCTCCAAGCACACCAAATTCTTCCTGCTAGAGTGGTAATAAAAAGTATAGTTAAAAACATGCCCATGATAACAAATGGCATTAAATAAAGCTCTTGGGTATCAAAAGCAATAAAAAACAAATTAAGCTTTTTATGATCAAAACTTAATAAAAAGAAATGATTGTCATTAATTTTTATAAAAGGTAGTATTATAAAAATAATCATAGAAATGATATAGGCTATATACCTTTTTTTAGTATAATTGGTGATACAAGCACTCATTTTTATTTTCCTTAAAAAATGTTTTTTAAATTGTAGTACTAGAAAAATTAAACCAAACTTTGTCTTATATTAAGAATTTATGTTTAATTTTTATTTATGTAATTATTACAAAAATAAATTTTATTTTCAAGTGAAATTGTGATATAATCCCTTTTTAATTTTATTTAAGAAAGGTGGTGAGGGTCGTGCCAGGAATTAAGGTACATCCTAACGAGTCTTTTGATGAAGCGTATAGAAAATTCAAAAAACAAGTAGATAGAAATCTAGTTGTTACTGAAGTTCGCGCTAGAAGATTTTTTGAGCCTATGACTGAAATTCGTAAAAAACAAAAAATTTCAGCACGCAAAAAAATGCTTAAAAGACTTTATATGCTTAGACGCTACGAGTCAAGACTCTAATACCAAAAAGCCGAGAAATCGGCTTTTATTCATTGATTATTTATGTTTCTTTGGATTTTAATCATTCATTTTTTTGGACTTATTTTACCAGGACCTGATTTTTTCTTAGTAAGTTCATATGCATTAAGAGAAGGAGTTAAAAGTGCTTTAAAGGCAAGCTTGGGGATAAGTTTAGCCGTTAGTGTATGGATTATACTTTCTATACTTGGTTTGAGTGCGATTTTCCATCAATTTCCATTTTTGCAAATTGCTTTATCAAGTTTTGGGGCTTGTTATCTTTTATATTTAGCTTATGGAATTTACAAAAATGCAAAAATAGGTAATATAAAAGTTCAAAAAACTCATATATCTGCATTTTTAAGTGGAATGATTACAAATTTATCTAATCCTAAAGCAATTTTTTATTTTGCTAGCGTTTTTGCAAGTTTTGATTTTACCCAAATGCGGTGGATGTTGATAGTTTTAATTTTTGTTTTGATTTTAGAAACTATAATTTATTTTTCTTTGATTTCTTTATTATTTTCTAAACCTTTCATGGTAAGAATTTATCAAAAGAACTTAAAGCATATTGATTATTTAAGTGCTTTTATATTTTTTGCTTTTGCTGTGTTTATTTTGAGTAATAATTTAATGGCTATGATAAATTAAGGCAATTAATTTTTATTAATACTTTTTTTGTTAAAATCTTATTAAGTTAAACTTATAAATTTAGGAAAGATTATGAAACATATAAAAACTATACTTAAGCTTAGTATGATAAGTGGTATTGCCGCAATAAGTGCAGGTGCTTTAAGTGCATGTAGTAGCAATGCAAGTGATTCTAATAATGCATTGAGTCAGGCAGCAAATACTCAAGGTGCTTTTGTTATCATCGAAGAAACTGCTCCAAATCAATACAAAATCAAAGATCAATTTCCAAGCGATGAAACTAGGGTAGTTTTAAAACAACTTGATGGTACAGAAAGAGTTTTAAGCAAAGAAGAAATGGATAAATTAATCCAAGAAGAAGCTGCTAAAATAGACAATGGTACTTCAAATTTAACAAATCCAAATAACGCTCAAATGAGTAGTGGAGGACTGTCTTTAGGTGAAACATTGCTTGCGAGTGCGGCTGGTGCTATACTTGGTAGCTGGATAGGCTCAAAACTTTTTAATAACCAAAATTTTGCAAACCAGCAAAGAGGAGCATTTTCAAACCAAAGTGCTTATCAAAGAAGTGTAAATAGTTTTAATAAGGCAAGTACAAGTGCCACTTCAGGCTCAAGTGCGAAAAAATCAGGCTTTTTTGGTGGTGGTTCTAAGGCTACTTCAAGTTCTTCTAGCTCTTTTGGATCCTAAGGGTGTAAAATGAATTTTTTAAAAGTAAATCCTTTAGAAAAATCTTACTTAGAACAAATAGGCTTTTCATGGCATACAGATAATGATGGAAGTGATTATTTAGATTCTAACTTAGTTTGTGTGAGAGAAAATGAAGCAAATGCATATTATGAAGCAGTGAATGAGCTTTATGATATGTTTGTAGCTGCTGCGCAAGAAGTGATTGATAATGATCGTTTTGATGAACTTGGAATTCCTTTTAATTTAGTTGATGCGATTAAGATGAGTTGGGAAAATGATGTGCATTGGCATTTATATGGAAGGTTTGACTTAGCAGGTGGGCTTGATGGTAAGCCTATAAAGCTAATAGAATTTAATGCTGATACTCCAACTTCTTTATTTGAAAGTGCTATTTTACAATGGGCTATTTTAAAACAAAACAACCTAGATGAAAGCTCGCAGTTTAATAATATATATGAAGCCCTAAAAGATAATTTTAAAAGACTTATCACTTTAGAAGAAGATGTAAGTGAATTTGAAAAGTATTATGAAGGTTGGAAGATATTATTTTCTTCAATCGCAGGTAGTGATGAGGATATGATTACAACCAAGCTTTTAGCACACATTGCTAGTGAAGCAGGTTTTGAGAGTGAGTTTTCTTATATAGATGAGGTGGAATTTTCGCCTGAGGGTATTTTTAAAAATGATGTAAATTTTGAGTATTTTTTCAAGCTCATTCCTTGGGAGAGCATAGCCATAGAAGAGGGTGAGCTTGCTATGCTTTTAACTCAAATCATGCAAAATCAAAAAGCAATCATTTTAAATCCTGCTTACACTTTATTGTTTCAAAGTAAGGGTATAATGAAAATTTTATGGGAGCTTTATCCAAATCATCCTTTATTGCTTGAAACAAGCGATCAACCTTTAGTGGGTAAAAAATGTGTTAAAAAGCCTGTTTTTGGTAGAGAAGGAGCCAATGTTTCTATTATAGAAGCTAATGGAGATGTAAGTTTTGAAACAAGCGGAGATTATCAAAACAATCGCTTTGTGTATCAAGAATTTGCTGAGTTTAATCAAAATGAAAGTAATTATTACCAAGCAGGGGTTTTCTTTGCTTATGAGGGTTGTGGATTAGGTTTTAGAAAAGGCGGATTAGTGCTTGATAATTATTCTAAATTTGTAGGACATATAGTAAAAGATTAATGAAAATAGTATGCTTAGATACTGCAACTTTAGGTGGAGCGGATTTAACGGTTTTTGAAAGTCTTGGCGAGTTTGTGAGTTATGATTTAACTTCTAAAGATGAGGTTATTGCAAGAATAGCTAATGCGCAAGTTGTAATGATAAATAAAATCATCATTGACAAAGAAGTAATAGATAATACTAACTTAAAACTTATTTTACAACTTGGTACAGGGGTAAATAATATAGATGTAGCTTATGCAAATTCTAAAGGTATAGTGGTAAAAAATGCCGCTAGTTATTCCACAAAAAGTGTTTTAAGTCATACCTTTGCTTTGCTTTTTGCTTTTTTAAATCAAATTCCATATTATGATAAATGGAGTAAAGAAGGCAAATGGTGTGAGAGTAAAATGTTTTGTGATTTTAGTAAGACTTTGCATACTTTAACCGGTAAAAAACATGGTATTATAGGACTTGGAGCTATAGGTAAAGAAGTAGCTAGGGTTTCTCAAATGTTTGGTTCTAAAATTTGTTATTATTCTACCTCAGGGGCTAATAATAATGATGAGTATGAAAAAGTAAGTCTCGAAGAGCTTTTAAAAACTTGTGATGTAATTAGCATACATGCGCCTTTAAATGATAAGACAAAAAATTTATTAAGTAGAAAAGAATTAATGCTTTTAAAAGATGATGCTATTTTGATTAATGTAGGGCGTGGTGGAATCATCAATGAAGCAGATTTAGCTCAAGTTATGAATGAGAAAAATATCAAAGTAGGACTTGATGTGCTTGAAATAGAACCCATGATTAAAAATCATCCTTTGCTTGGTATAAAAAATAAAGAAAATTTAATCATCACTCCACATGTTGCATGGGCAAGTGAAGAATCCATACAAAATTTAGTCCAAATTGTATTTAATAATCTTAAGGAGTTTATAGAAAATGGCAAGTGAACATAGTTTTGATATTAGTGGGGAAATTGACAAACAAGAGCTAAAAAATGCTTTAGAGCAAGCTAAAAAAGAGCTTGATAGTAGATATGATTTAAAAGGTATTAAAAGTGAAATAGAGTTAAATGAAAAAGAAAGTGTTTATAAGCTTATTTGCTCTAGTGAAACAAAGCTTGAAGTGTTAAAAGATATTGTTATTTCAAAGCTTATTAAAAGAGGGATAAACCCTAATGGTATTAAAGAGCTAAGTAGGGAAAGCGGAGCAAATTTTAGACTGAACTTAAAAGTTAATGATGCTATTGATGCTGATAGTGCTAAGAAGATTAACAAAGCTATAAAAGATAGTAAGCTAAAGGTAACTTCAAGTATTAGAGGTAATGAAATTCGCGTAGTTGGCAAGCAAATTGATGATTTGCAAAGCGTGATGAAAATAGTAAAAGAACTCAATTTAGAACTTAATATTAGTTTTAAAAATCTTAAATGAAAACTTTACTTCAAATAGTTTTTTTGTGTTTTGTGTGCGTTTTTTTAAGCTCTTGTGCTTTAAAAAGCAAAACACAATCACAAAGTGCTTATATTATTTTAAAAACCCCAGAGTTTAAATTTGCTGATTATGGTTTTTTATATGAGGGAAAAAATTTTACAAGTTTAGAGCTTTACAGTGCTTCTAAAGCCTTGCTTGAATTAAAAATTAGCGATAAAATTTGCGTTAATGGTATATGTTATGCAAAAACATATTTTAATAAAAGATTTTTTAATAATGAATATTATGATGATTTTTTACAAGATCTAATCTATAAAAAACCTATTTTTTATGGAAAAAATAAACAAACTACCTCTTGTGGTTTTACTCAAAAGATTATAAGTAACAATTATGATATTTTTTATGAGGTTTGTGATAAAAATATGAGTTTTAATGATAAAAAATCCAAAATCAAATTTAGCATAAGGTTAATATAAAGGAAAATATGAAAGATTTGAAACTTTTTCTTAATGATACTTTTAAAAGCAATATTTATAAAAACTTACAATGTAGCGAAGATGAAATTTTAATTTTAAAGCATTTATGCAAAAATTATTTGCAGGCAAATGCAAGCATTAATGCTTACAATCTTCTTAGCGAAGTTTTTAAAAATGATGAATATGAGTATTTAGATCATTTAAAAGATCTTAAAAATCTTATAGAAAAAGGTTTTATTGTTCAAATTTTTTCTGATTTTAAATCGAGTAAAAATTCAAGCTTGCTTTTAAATTTATTACAATGTGAGTTAAGTTTAAGTGAAGTTTTCTTGCAAGTTTTAGAAAATAAAAACATACAAGATTATATGCAAGATCAAATTTATGAAGATCATATTGCGTATTTAAAAGATGAATTTTTTAAAATCGAGCTTTATCAAAGATTGCGTTTTTTTGCTAAAAGCTCTCAAAGTAAGAATATTAAAAAAGATATAGCTATATTTGAAGCATACATTAAAGAGCGTATAAAGAAAAGTAAAATTTCTAATGTTTTAGCAGAGATTTTTAAAGAATATGCTTTAAATGATAAAGAATGTTTGATATTTATTAGTTTGTTAAAAGAAGAGTATTTGTTAAATACTGAAAATTCTTATAGTAGAGATTTTAATTTTTTACTTCATTTAATCAGTGAAGATGAGGCTCAAAAACAAGAAAATAAAGCCTTATTAGAAGAAGATTCTAAGTTGCTTAGTTTAAATCTTTTAGAATACGATGAATTTGTTAATTCTTTGGGTGATATCACTAAGATTTTTTATTTAAGTGATGATATTTTACAAAGAATTATTAACTTTAAAGAACCAAAGAAAAATAAAAAAATTAAACTTCAAAATTTAGTTAAAGAACAAGATATTTTTGAGCTAATCGAGCCAAATATCAATATAAATGATGTTATTATGCCCCAAAGCACTAAAGATCTATTAGAAAGCATATTAAAACAACAAGATAAAAAGGTTTTAGAAAGATTAAATAAATGGGGTATAAAAACTAATAAAAATATAGAAGCTAAGATAATTTTTTATGGTCCTGCTGGTACTGGTAAGACTATGAGTGCATTAAGTATGGCAAAAGCTATGAAAAAATCCATTTTGAGTTTTGATTGCTCGAAAATTTTAAGTAAATATGTGGGTGAGAGCGAGCAAAATGTAAGAAAAATTTTTGATACTTACAAAGAACTTTGTCAAACAAGCAAGCAAAGTCCTATTTTGCTTTTAAATGAAGCTGATCAATTTTTAAGTACTAGGGTAGAAAGCAGCGCTGGTGCTGATAAAATGCATAATCAAATGCAAAATATTTTTTTAGAACAAATTGAACGTTTTAGTGGAGTTATCATAGCTACAACAAACTTTTTAGAAAGTTTAGACGTGGCTTTTTCAAGAAGATTTGAGTATAAAATCGAATTTAAAAAGCCAAATTATGAACAACGCTTAATGATATGGCAAAAAGCTTTGCCTAAAAATGCTAAATTTGATGATAGTTTTGATTTAAAAAATTTAGCTTCATATGAATTAAGCGGAGCTCAAATTGTAATGGTGGTTAAAAATACAGCTTTAAAAGCGGCTATTTCTAAAGATGGTATTTTTAAAATGGATGATTTTTTGCACACTATAGAAAAAGAAATAGAATCTTCATTTGATAAAAATAAGATAGTTGGTTTTAAAAATTAAATTCACATAAATTTCACAAGTAAACAATATCATTCTTTCAACTTTTATTTAAAGGAGAAAAAATGAAAATGAAATTAATGTTAGCTGGCTTAGTTTGTGCAAGTTCTATGTTCGCAGATATGGTTGTTAGTCCAAGTGCTTTGCCTCAAAAGGCTCAAGAGTTTTTAAACACTCATTTTAAAGGTGTAAATATAGGCTATGTAAAACAAGATGTAGATTCTTATGAAGTAAATTTAGTTGATGGAACTGAAATTGATTTTATCATTAATGGCGACTGGAAAGAAGTTGATGGTAAATACAAAGGTATTCCAACAGGATTTATCCCAAAAGAAGTTATTGCTAAAGTACAAGCAGCACAACCAAATGCAACTATTGTAGAAGTAGATAAAAAAATCAATGGTTATAAATTTAGAACAAACAATATGATGGAGATTTATACAGATTATAAAGGTAATATTTTAGGTCAAAAATTTGATGATTAATCACCTAAAATCTCATATTACTTAAACTAAACCCATTAAGGGTTTAGTTTAATTATTTAAAACTTCTTCTTCCTAGCATCCTCTAAGATATCATTAGCTATTTTATTTACATTATCAG
>NZ_JAKMTE010000012.1:0-36851 GCF_025773025.1 Campylobacter sp. CNRCH_2013_0855
ATAATTAAACTAAACCCTTAATGGGTTTAGTTTATCTAATATAAGATTTTAAACAAACACCATCTACACTTAATTCATAAGCTTTTTTTAGATTGTTTTTTAAAGTATCAAGCAAAAGTAAAATTTTAGAATCAAACATATAAAATTCAGCTATTTTTGAAGCAGTTTTGGCCAAATTTTCATCTTCTATTAAAATATATTTTGCCCCTAGTGCATTAGAAAGTAAAATTTCTTCCTCATTCTTAGCATATATAGCAAAATCTATTTTTTCATCTTTTGCACTTTTTATATTTTGCTCATTATAATCAAAACAATTTACATTTGTTTTTATAAAAATATTTTCATAAAAACTAAATTTTTGCATATTTATCAAAGGGTGTCCAAAAATCAACATAATTTTTCCTTTACCTTTAAAAGACAATAATTTCTAAAACCACGGTTGAAAATTTTATAATCTTTCATTCCTTGTAGTTCATCATAAACCTCGCTACCTTTATAAAGCAAAAATGAAGTTTTTTCATCATAAAAACCATTTGAAATTGCAATCAAAGGTTTTATATCCATCAATGCTCTTGAGGTGATTAAATCTGCTTTAAAAGGTGGATGATTTTGTAATTTTTCCTTTATAATACTTACATTTATCAAATTAAGTTCAGTTTTGATTACTCTTAAAAAAGAAGCCTTTTTAACACTAGGCTCAAATAGAAAAAAATTACTATTTCCCAAAATACATGCTAAAAATATCGCAGGAAAACCGGCTCCACTTCCAATATCGATAACCTTTTTTTTATCAGTCAAATCACAATAATCTAAAATTTTTATACTATCGATAATATTATCGTCTATGTTTTCAAGATGAGTTAGATTATGTACAGCATTAAATTTTTTTAGCAACTCTTTATAGAGTGTGATTTTTTGGAAAAAATCATCTTTATTTGCAAAGTCTTTTAAAAAATTTAATTGCTCTTCGTAAGTTTTCAATTTAAATGCCCCATTTGCGTATGTTTAATTTCTAAATAATCTTTATTAAAACGATTTGCTTCAATTAAAATAGGAATTCTTAAATTTACTTTTCCTTTCAAAGAGCTAAGTTTTTCAGGGTTATTAGTCAAAAGATTAATCTTAGAAATCTTATAATATTTGAGTATAAAATCTACTATTTCATAACTACGCTCATCTGCTTTAAATCCTAATTGATGATTTGCCTCTATAGTGTTAAAACCTTTATCTTGTAAAGCATAAGCATTGATTTTATTAAAAAGCCCTATACCTCTTCCTTCTTGTCTTAGATAAATCACCATACCACCATACTCTTGGATATATTTTAAAGAAAAATCAAGCTGTTCTCCGCAATCACACTTTAAACTTCCTAAAACATCGCCCGTTAAACATTCTGAATGGATTCTAATATTAACTTCTTTTTCTAATTTCCCTTTAAAAATACAAAGATGTTCTTTATCGTTTTCTTTAAAACTTTGTATATTAAATTCTCCAAAACGAGTGGGAAGTTTTGCTATTTCAGAAATTTGAATAGTCATTATTTTACTTTACCTTTTTATAAAAAATATGCTAGAATTTAAGCAATTTTAACAAACAAAAAGGAAATTTATGTTTAAACGCTTTAGAAGATTAAGACTTAATGAGAATATTAGAAGCCTAGTAAAAGAAAATACTTTAAATTTAGATGATTTAATCTATCCACTTTTTGTTGTCAATGGTACTAATATTAAAAATGAAATCACGTCTATGCCAGGTGTGTTTCAAATGAGCTTAGATGAAATTTTAAAAGAATGCGAAGAGTTAGTTAATCTTGGTATTAAAGCGATTATTTTATTTGGTGTGTTGGAAAGCTCTAAAAAAGATAGCTGTGGCAGTGATGCATTAAGTGATGATGGTTTGATAGCTACAAGTCTAAGAGCTATTAAGGCAAAATTTCCTGATTTAGTAGTGATTACTGATCTTTGTTTTTGTGAGTATACCGATCATGGTCATTGTGGCATTATTGATCCAAAAAGCAAAAGCGTAGATAATGACTTAACTTTGGAAATTTCAGCCAAACAAGCTCTAATTCATGCCAAAAACGGCGCTGATATGATAGCACCAAGCGGTATGATGGATGGTATTATTGAAACTTTAAGAAAAACCTTAGATGAAAATGGTTTTGAAAATTTACCTATTATGGCTTATTCTACCAAATTTGCCTCAGCTTATTATGGGCCTTTTAGAGATGTGGCTGATTCTGCACCAAGTTATGGAGATAGAAAAACCTATCAAATGGATTTTGCCAATGGTAAAGAAGCCTTATGTGAGAGTTTAGAAGATGAAAAACAAGGTGCTGATATTTTGATGGTTAAACCAGCACTTGCGTATTTAGATGTAGTTAAAGATATAGCAAATCACTCTAAGCTTCCACTTTGTGTGTATAATGTAAGTGGAGAATATGCTTTGTTAAAAGCGGGTCAAAAAGCAGGTGTGATTGACTATGAAAAAATAGTGCTTGAAACTATGCTTGCCTTTAAAAGAGCAGGAGCTAAGCTTATTATAACCTATCATGCAAAAGAAATTGCAAAACTACTAAACAAATAAGGATCAAGATTGAATAGTCTAAGTAAAAAAAGTTCTCAAGATATCATCAATGAGTTATCAAGCCATTTAGGCATAGAAAAGCACAATCAAACTATATTTCATCTCACCCACATTAACGATAAAGAAAAAAAGTTAAGCCTAAAAAATGGCCATGAGTTAGCACCTGAACCATGGTTTATAGTAGACGAAAATGATGAAGTTAAAACTATGTTTTCTGTAAAAACCTTAATTGAGTTCTTACAAAATGCCAAAGAAATGCAAAAAGATAATTTTGAGCTTAAACTTGAAAAGGCTATTTATCAACAAATTCCTATTGACTTTAATGATGTTTGGACAGTTGCAATGGATGAGATTAAACATCAAGTAGCCAAAGGTATAAAAGAAGTTAATATTGATTTAGATCAATTAATCAGCAATATCCATGCAAAACATCCTAACTTGTTTATTGATATGAAAGAAATGATGCAAAAGGTAAAGTTAAATGAAAGATTATAAAAGCTTTATTAAATACTCTAAAGCAGGACCTAGATACACTTCTTATCCTACTGCAGTAGAATTTAACACTCAATTTAAATATGAGGATTATATACAAATTTTAAAAGAACAAAAAGCGCAATTATCTTTGTATTTTCATTTGCCTTTTTGTAGAAGCGCTTGTTATTTTTGTGGTTGCAATGTAATATATACTGCTAAAGAAGAAAGCAAAGAAAGATATTTAAACTATCTTTTTAAAGAACTTGATCTTTTAGCAAATATCATCAATACTCAAAGAGAAGTAGCACAAATGCATTTTGGTGGTGGCACACCTACTTTCTTTTGCGCTAAACAATTACAAAGTTTGATTTTAAAAATAAAAAGTATTTTTCCAAATTTTACCCAAGATAGCGAAGTAAGTTGCGAGATTGATCCTAGATTTTTAAATGAAGAACAAGCAGATGTTTTAATCCAAAATGGTTTTAATCGTATTAGTTTTGGTGTGCAAGATTTTGATGAAAAGGTTCAAAAAGAAATTCATAGAATTCAACCTTTTGAATTAACCAAAAATGCAGTAGATATGGTAAGAAAAAAAGGTATTAACTCGGTAAATATGGATTTAATCTATGGTCTTCCTTATCAAAGCCTAGAAAGCTTTAAACAAACTTTAGAAAAAGCATTATTAATCAATCCTGATCGTTTTGCTATTTTTAACTACGCACATGTGCCTTGGCTTAAAAAAAATATGAGAAAATTTGATGAAAGTACATTGCCAAGCCCTGATATAAAGCTTCAAATTTTAGAATATTGTGAAAAATTTTTAACTCAAAATGGCTATAAAATGATAGGAATGGATCATTTTGCAAAACCACAAGATGAACTTTTTAAAGCTTTAGAAAATGGCAGCTTACATAGAAATTTCCAAGGTTATACCACAAAAGGTGGAACTGATTTAATTGGTATTGGCTTAACAAGTATAGGTGAAGGACAAAGACATTATATGCAAAATTTCAAAGATATGCCAAGCTATGAAAAAGCTATTGATGAGGGTAGATTACCTTGTGAAAAAGGCATTATGCTTAATGATGATGATGAACTAAGAAAAGCTGTTATTATGGAACTTATGAGTAATTTTGCCCTTAATATAAAAAATGTAGAAAGTAAATTTAAGATTGATTTTTTTGAGTATTTTAAGCATGATTTAAAAGAACTTGAAGGGCTTAATGAATTTGTCACTATAGATAAAAATTATATCAAAGTTAATGAAACAGGAGTGCTTTTAATACGTAATATTGCTATGTGTTTTGATAAATATCTAAAACGTATTAGTGAAGATAAAAAAGTATTTTCCAAAACGGTTTGATATGTTAAACATTAATGAAATCTCTAATGCTTGCGTAAAATGTGGCAAATGCATACCAGTTTGTACTATACATGAGATAAACCGCGATGAGAGCACTTCTCCTCGTGGTTTTTTGGATCTAATCAGCGCTTATGAAAGCCAAGAACTAGAACTTGATAAAAATCTTAAAAAAACTTTTGAATCATGTTTTTTATGTACAAATTGCGTTGAAGTTTGCCCAAGTCATTTAAGAGTGGATAGTGCTATTGAAAAAGTACGCTTTGATATAGCTCAAAAATTTAGCATAGCATGGTATAAAAAACTTGCTTTCTTTTTTCTAAGACATAGAAGAACTTTAGATATTTTAGCAAAATTAGGCTATGTTTTTCAAAGTTGTGCTTTTAGCTTACAATATAAAAATTTGGGAATGAAAGCCAAATTTAACCTACCTTTAATAAAAAAAGGTCGTTTGCTACCTTCTTTAGCTAAAAAAAGTTTTTTAGCTTCAAATCCTGATTTTATAAATAATCAGGGCGAAAAAACTATAGGACTTTTTATAGGATGTTTATCTAATTATTCTTATACTAATACAGGTTTTGCCTTACTTGAAATTTGCAAGCATCTTAAAATTAATGTTGATTTATTAAAAGATCAATCTTGTTGTGGTGCTCCTCATTATTTTACCGGAGATTTTAAAAGTGTAGAAAAATTGGCTAAAAAAAATATTGTTTATTTTGAAGAAAAATTAAAAACACTAGATTATATCATTATTCCAGAAGCAACCTGTTCTGCGATGATTAATATAGATTATGAACATTTTTTTCATATGCAAAAAGATAAAGAATGGGCAATAAGAGCTAAAAATATTTCTAGTAAAATACTACTTGCAACAAAGTATTTTTATGAATATACTAATTTAGAAGAACTTTTAAAAACAAAGAAAAAAATAAACACAAAAATTGCATATCATGATCCTTGCCATGCAAGAAAAATGCAAGGAGTTTTTAAAGAACCAAGAACTTTACTGAAACAAAATTATGTTTTTAAAGAACTTATTAACTCGAATGAGTGTTGTGGTTTTGGTGGAGTGAGCATGCAAACTGATTATCATAAAAAAGCTTTACAAGTTGGCATAAAAAAAGCTCAAAACATACAAAAAAGTGATGTGGAAATCATTAGCGCAGAATGCTCAGCTTGTAGAATGCAAATTTCAAATGCACTAGAGCATGAAAAAATCTCCACGCAGTTCTTACATCCTTTAGAATTAATAGCAAGATCACTTCAAGATTAGTAAAAACTAATCTTGATTTTTTATGTCTTCAATATTTGATCTATTTTTTTCTATTAAAATTCTATTTTGTTCTATGTTTTCACTATTTTTTTTGCATTCATTTTTTAAGATTTCTATATTTTTATATAAAATCTTTATTTTCCTTTCATAGCGATTAATTAGTAAAAACACTATAAATAAAAATAAAATTAAAATAGCCCAGTTTAAAAACGCCATAATCTATCTCTCCTTAGATATATTAGTATTTTTTATCTTAAATTACAATTCTTTTTAAATTAGGGGAAAGTTTGACTAAAATTTCATAATTAATAGTATTAAAAAAATTAGCCATAACATTTGCATCATTCATAACACAAATTTCCTCACCACCATTTTCACAAGAAAAACTATCCATAGACATTTTTCCAAGTATTTTTTTACCATTAGGAAGAAAAAATTCTTGTTTTCCATCATAGCGCAAAAGTCCATCTGCATAACCTAAATCATAAGTTGCTATTTCAAGATCTTCTTTTGCATTATACATACCACCATAACCAACACTTTGACCTTTTTTTAACACTCTTTGGCTTAATTTTTCAGCCCATAAACTCATGACTTTACGTAAATCTTTACTAAAATACGCATAACCAAATTGTACAAGCCCTACTCTACAATACTCATCAACTTCTAAAGTATTTGCTCTAAATAAGGCTTCAGAATTATGAGAGTGAAATACTAAGTTTTTAGCCTCTTCTTGTAATAAATTATAAATTAACTCTTTAGCGTGTTGGAATTTTTGCTTTTGCACAAAATAACTTGCATCTATTTCATCACTTCCTGCAAAATGCATCATCACTCCATGAAGTTGTAAACTATGATTTTTAAGCTCATATATAGTTTCTTGAATTTCTTCAGGTAAAATTCCATTCCTATGCATATTTGTATCTATAACTAAATGAATTTTGATATTTTTTTTGAGTTTTTTTATATCATTTTTATCATTTAAAGCATAAATAAATTTTTCACTTTCATTGCCATGTGGATGATGGGATAAAATTAAAATATTATCAAAAATATCTTCTAATTCTTTTGCCTCAGCTTCATTTTTTACTGCTATAAAATTTACACCTTTTGCTCTAGCTATAGGAGCTAAAAGCTTAGCTCCATGCCCATAAGCATTATCTTTAAAAACACAAATTACTTTTTCATAACCCCCAGCCTTAGAGGCTATTAAATCAAGATTGTATTCATAAGCCAAGCGATCAATTTTTATATAAGCCATTACTGTTCAGCTAAAATTTGCATTTTATCTTCAACTAGCTTGACATAAAGAACTTTTTCTCCTTTGAATTTATAATTAGTACTGCGATAATCTTCATAAAATCCTATTCTAAAAATTTTTTCATTTTTTTCATTTGGATAAGGACTTATACTAAGATCTGAAAATTTAATATTTTTTTCTTCTTTTTTTGCGAAAATTCTTTCTTTATTTTTTGCAAACTGTTCATACGTAGATTTATTGTTATGTTTAAAAATTTTTTTATCATAAAAAGATAAATATTTATTGATATCACTTTTTTGCCAACTATCTTTCCAAGCAAATAAATTTGCTAATAAAATAGCTATTTCTTCATGACTTGCTCTTACTTTATTTTTTTCTTCTGTCATTGCATAAGCTTTTCTATCGGCTACTAATTTATTAAAATCTTCTAGCAAATCATTTTGCACAGCAATACAACCTCTAGTCTTATAAGTATCTAAACGCGTTCCATCCAAAGGATAACCATGAATCCAAATTCCACCACCTGTTTTACCTAAAGTTTTATCTAAAACATTTGGATAAGTTGTTGCAAAAGCAAATGGTCCATAATATGGATCACCAGGATAAAATTTCTTTCCAAGCTCATAAAAACCTATAGGAGTTTTTAAATCCCCTTCTACTTCTTTATCTCCAGCTAAACCAGTTAAAACATCTTTTTGAATAAATTTCTTTTCTACTTTGCCATTATTATAATGATAAACTCTAATGATTTTATCACTTTTATTAGTTAAAACGATTGCAACATTTTCTTCATAGTAACCAAGGCTAACATTTTTATCTTTTATTTCATTAAGCCAAAAATCTTTCTTACTTAATTCTTGTTCTAATACCTTTTCAACCGCATTAATACCTTGATTTAAATAAATTTTTGCAAGTTCACTTGCATTTGCAAATACAGCTAAACTAAACAATGCTAATATAACTTTAAACAATTTATACCTTTCTATTAAAATTTAAAACAACAAAGAGCTAATTATAATATTTTTACAATAAATATATTTTTAATTTTTTCCGTGTATAATGTTTATAATTAACCAAATTAAAAAAGGAAAATAATGAAAAAAATACTCAGCTTAGCTCTTTTAAGCACTTTTACCTTAGCTAACAACATCACTGTAAATGATCCCTATGTAAGACAAACTCCACCAAATTCCAAAACCACGGCCTTTTTTTTAGAGCTTAAAAACAACTCTAATAAAGATATAAAACTCATCAAAGCTCAAAGTTCATTAAGCGATACAGCTGAAATTCATGATCATATCATGGAAAATGGTAAAAAAATGATGATACAAATCCCTCAAATTACTATAAAAGCTAATTCAAGCACCAAACTTAAACCTGGTGGTAAACATATTATGGTATTAAATCTTAAAGAAAATATCACACCACAAACCAAAGCTAATCTAACGCTTTACTTTGATGATAATAGCACAATCAAACTAAAAGATATCGAGTCAAGAAGCATTAAAAAATAATGAAAAATCTACTTGTCTTTGCCCTAGCTATAGTCTTTGCTATATGCGGGGCTTATTTTTATACTAATTCATCAAATACCGGGAAAAAGAGAGAATTAATCACCACTCTAACGCCTCTAACATGCGATCTAAATACCCAAGAGTGTGAGTATAATTTTAAAGATAAAAAGGTATTAGTAAATTTAAATCCAAAGCCTATAGCCACATTAAACGAGCTTGATTTAAATATCACTAATTTAGGTGAGTTTAAAAAACTCAATGCTAGGGTTTATGGACTTAATATGTATATGGGAGATATTGTTCCACAATTTAAAAAAATCAACAATACTTACCATGCTAAATTAGTTTTAAGCTCTTGCACGCTAGATATAATGCGTTTTAGAATAGAGCTTTTTGATGATGAAACTCCGCTAGATTTTTATTTTGACTTTGATGTAAAAAGGTAAAATATGAAAAAAATAAATATTTTTTTATTAATTGTGGTAATTTTTGGGGTGTTTTTTATATCTGTGCGGTATTTTGAAAATAACAAATACAATTTTCACTTAAATTCTGAAAAAGGCATACTTAGTTTAAAAGATTTTATTGGTAAAAAATTAATTGTATATTTTGGCTATACATATTGTCCTGATGTCTGTCCTAGTGAGCTTGCCTTGATTGCTAATGTTTTAGAAAAAATGCCAAATAAAGAAAAAGCTCATGTGGTATTTATCTCACTAGATCCAGCAAGAGATAGCAACTTAACTCAAACTAATCAATGGGTAAAGTATTTTTACCCAAATTCAACTGCATTAGTTGCTAAAGATGAAAAAGAATTAGAAAAAGTTACTAAAAACTATGGTGTGGTATATGAAAAAATCAATCTTAAAGATTCTGCTATGGGATATTCTATAGCGCATAGTGGCGAGTTTTATTTGATTAATGAAAATGGAAAATTTATTAAAACCATCAAAGATATTAGCTATGAAAACTTTTTCAATGAAATTCAAAAATTCTTAAACGAATAAATTTCTCAATTTATTCGTTTCTTAAAGTATCTAAAATATCTACTTGCGTTGCTTTTTTAGCAGGATAATAAGAAGATAAACTCACTATCACAATAGCACCAAAAAGTGTAGCACAAAAATCAACTAAAGAAAGCTCTAATGGCAATTTACTCATACCATAAACATCACTTGGTAAAGAAATGATGTCAAAATTTCCAAGCACCCACAAAGCTATAGCTGCAAGAATCACACCTGCTATAATACCACTTCCACCTATTAAAAATCCTAAAGAAAAAAAGGTTTTCTTAATCTCTAGTTTACTAACTCCTAAAGAAAGTAACAAAGCTATCTCACTACGACGATTCATTACTATCATCAATAAAGAACTTACTATATTTAAACTTGCAACCAAAATAATCAACATCAATACTATAAACAAAGCTCTTTTTTCCAAAGCAAGCGCTGCAAAGAAATTCCCATTTTGCTCCCACCAACCTATACTAGCATACCTTGCACCCAAAAAAGCTTCAATTTGCTTAATATCCTCAAAAGGTTTATTTGAATACACATGCACTCCATCATAATGTCCTTGGGGATATGACAAAATCTTAGCTAAAGCTTTTACATCTGTATACATATAAGCTTTATCATAGGCTAATAGTCCTGAAGAAAAATCAGCCTTAACATCAAATCTTTTAACCTGTGGGATAAGTGAAAGTCCACTAGCATTTAGATTTGAAAAAATTAGAGTTATTTTTTCATTATAATCAAGTCCGAATTCATCTTTTAAACCCTTACCAATTAAAATATCAAAATTATCTAATTTTTTATCCTCTAAAGCTTGCGCTACTACTTCATTGATCTTTTTTTCATCTTCAAAATTAACCCCAAAAAGCATACCACCTTCTAATTTTAAATCATTTCTTGCTATAACCTGAGTAGCAATATAAGGACTAAATAATAAATTTGGAAATTTAGCTCTTAATTCTTGCAATAATTTATCATCCACACTTGCTCTAAAACGTGGCAATATAGTGATAGGATAATTCATCGTAAAAAGTTTTCTTTCAAATTCTTTATCAAAGCCATTCATAATAGCCATTGCAACTAAAAGCACGCAAAGCCCTATGCTCACACCTAAAAAAGCTAAAATTTTTGAAAGCATAATAAAGGGTTGATCTTTATCAAAACGCAAATATTTAAATAATAAATAACGAGGAATATTTTTTTGCATTTTCTACTCTTAATATTTTTTTAAGTATTTTAACTTGATTTTTATAAAAGCTAGCTTTGTATTATTTAAGATAATATATAAAGGCACTATTATCATGAAATTCAACTACAAATCTTAGTGGTAAAATTCTCACATAAGTTTCACTTTGTGCACTTGCTTGCTCACTTTTTACAAAGTCTTTTACATCTATTTTTGAATTAAAAAAACAATCAATTAAATCATTTTTATGAGCATTTAAAAAGTTAAATTTATCTAACTTTGTCATTTTCTCTTCAGCTACTATACCAAAATCATTACGTATTAAAGCTTTCAAATCACTTGGTGTATATACTAACTCACAAGCATATTCTAAATTTTTATTTTTACTTTTAGTCATAGCCATAGAAATAGTTTCATTTTGATGATAAAGGATAAAATTTTTATTAGAAAGTTCTGCCCAAAATATAAATTCATCTTGGGCAGTGGCATTAAAAATTATAAGGATTAATAAGCAAACAATTCTTTCCACTTGTCAGCATCAATTTTAAGTTCTACATTTACTCTATAAAGACCATCTTTAAAGTCTTGATCAACTACACTTGCATTTTTAATCAAACCATTTACCTGCGCTGTGATAGTTGAGCTTTTAAGCATTGCATCTTTTACTGTATCTTTACCATTAACTCTTACACCATATAACTTACTAGCTAATTGTCTATAAGCATCGGTGATTGCTGCTCTTTTAGCCAAAGCCAAAGCTTGACCAACAGAAACCGTATTTAAAGGAGCAATACCCTCGCCCACTGCTGTAAAAGTTAGATCATTGTCTGCACTTGTATCATTTGCAAGCATTTTTTCTTCTCTAATGATATTACGCACATCATCTTTGTCTACTTTTTGAACCACAACATCAGAACTTGCAGCTTGAGCAGCTTTAGTTTGATTTGGATTCATACCTCTTTGATCTAGCGCACAAGCACTAAAACCCAAAGCCAAACAAAACATAAAAACAACTTTTTTCATTTTTTACACCTTCAATTTATTTGATTTTATCAAAATAGCAAAAAGTATTCCAAAATTTTTACTATTCTAAATTTAAATCCATATTAGTTTCAGCATCTAATTCCTCATCTTCTTCTTTAGGACATTTAGCAATGCTTACAACCTCATCATTTTCCACATTAACAACAATCACACCACTTGTATTTCTACCTGCTTTTCTAATACTTTGCATATCAACGCGTATCATCTTACCACTACTTGTTAACACCATTAAATCCATACTTTCATCAACTATAACTATTCCGATTAAATCTTTTGTTTTAGCAGTAAGTTTCATACAAATAACACCCTTGCCGCCTCTACTTTGAAGCCTATATTCCCCAGCATCAGTACGCTTACCTATACCTTTTGCACTTACACTTAAAATTTCTTGAGCGTCTTTTTCTATAACAACAGCACCTACAACCTCATCATCTTTTTCTTTAAATTTAATCGCAGTTACCCCTCTACTTACACGACCAATCTCTCTAACTTTAGCAAGTGGGAATTTAATACACATGCCTTTTTTAGTAACTGCAAAAAGCATTTTGCCAACGACAGTATTATCAAGCTCTTCATTAGGTTCAAGCATTTCATTTTCTAAAATTTCTTCATAATTTTGTTCTTGAGTTTCATTTTCATCCCTTGCTACGATAATTGCAGTAACAAGTTCATCATTTTCATCTAAGTTGATCGCTTTTACACCTACGCTTCTAATGTTTTGATATTCACTTAAATTTGTGCGTTTTACGATACCATTTTTAGTAAAGAAGCACAATGATTTACTCTCATCAAAATCAGTAGTTGGGATAATTGCCATAATTTTTTCATCTGCTTGTAAATTAATGAGATTAACCACGGCTTTACCTTTAGCAGTTCTACTTCCTTCAGGAATTTTATAAACTTTAAGCCAGTAAAGCTGTCCGCGATCAGTAACAAACATCAAGGTATCATGCGTATTTGCTGTAAAGAAACTTTCTATAAAATCATCATCATAAGTTGTGACTGCAACTTTACCTTTACCGCCGCGTTTTTGTTTTTCATATTGTTTACTTGGGACACGCTTAATATAACCACGATGAGTGATAGTAACCACCATGTTTTCATTTGGTATCAAATCTTCTATATCAATATCATCATAATCATCTTCAATTTGAGTGATTCTTGGTACATCAAATTTTGTTCTGATTTCTTTTAACTCATCTTTGATTAAATTTTCAAGCAAAGTCTCACTTTTTAAAATTTGATCAAGTCTTTCAATTTCTGCTAATAATTCTCTTAATTCATTGTCAATCTTTTCTCTCTCAAGTCCTGTTAAACGGCCTAGTTTCATATCTAAAATCGCATTAGATTGAAGTTCACTTAGGCCAAATTTTTGCATTAACAAATTTTTAGCCGTTGGATTATCAGGAGAGTTTTTAATCAAAGCTATCACTTCATCAATATTATCTAGTGCAATTTTTAAACCTTCTAAAATATGCGCTCTAGCTCTAGCTTTTTGCAATTCATAAATAGTTCTTCTAATAATTACAGTTTTTCTATGATTTAAGAATAAATTTAAAAGCTCAATTAAAGAAAAAACTTTTGGTTCTTTATTATGTATAGCAAGCATAATAACACCAAAAGTACTCTCCATAGTAGTGGATTTAAAAAGATTATTTAACACAATCTCACTCATAGCATCACGTTTTAACTCAATTACCACGCGAATTCCTTCTCTATCGCTCTCATCTCTAACTTCAGCAATACCTTCAATTTGTTTTTCTTTAGCAAGTTCAGCAATTTGCTCTATTAATCTTGCTTTATTAGTTTGATAAGGAAGTTCATCTATAACAATAATATCTTTATTAGCTCTTTTTTCAATATGAGTTTTTGCTCTTACTTTTACCCTACCACGACCTGTGCGGTAAGCTTCTATAATACCTTTTTTACCAAAGATAATACCACCAGTTGGAAAATCAGGTCCTTTAATAAATTGCATTATTTCTTCTAAGCTTGCATTTTTATTATCAATTAAATAAAGTAAGCCATCAATAAGCTCATTTAAACTATGCGGAGGAATATTAGTAGCCATACCTACTGCAATACCGCTTGAACCATTGAGTAATAAATTTGGCACCCTAGCAGGTAAAACATCAGGTTCATTCATAGAATCATCATAATTTGGTATAAAATCAACCGTGTCTTTTTCTATATCACGCAAAAGCTCTTCAGCTAAAATCGTCATCCTAGCTTCAGTATAACGCATCGCAGCAGCGCCATCTCCATCAATAGAACCAAAGTTTCCTTGTCCATCTACACTTGGGTAACGCATAGAAAAATCTTGCGCCATTCTTACTAAAGCATCATATACAGCTGTATCACCGTGTGGATGGTATTTACCGATTACATCACCCACTATACGCGCTGATTTTTTATACGCACTACGACTTCCCACACCTAAATCATTCATAGCATATAAAATTCTTCTATGAACAGGTTTAAGCCCATCTCTAGCATCAGGTAAAGCACGACCTATAATAACACTCATAGAATAATCTAAATAACTACTTTTTATAGAACTTTCTATATCTATATTTTCAATATCTGAATCTTTAGTAAAAATATTTTCCATAAAAATCCTTAAAATTAATGCCTATATTGTATCAAATTTTGCATTAGCTAAAACTAAAGCAAAAAGCACTTCAATATTATTTTTTTCTAAAAACTCTTTTGCTTCAAGTAAACTTAATCCTGTAGTTACCACGTCATCTACTAAAATTACAGGGTATTTTGGATGCCTTAAAAGCTTATAAGATCTTTTATTATCTTTACGAAATTGCAAACTTTTTCCACTATATTTAAATTCTGAACTAGCTTGCAAAGTATAATACATAGGTTTTATAAATTGAGTTTTTAAATGTTTGGTTAAAATAGCAGTATGAGAGTAGTTTTTATATGTTTTATCATCCAAGGCTATAGCATTAATTTCACAAGATGGTTGAAAAAAATCTTTAAATTTAGCAAAGCTTAATTTTGCAAGCGCATTTAAAACAAAATATCCTTGAAATTTGTGTTTAAAATAAATTAGATGTTTAATTTGTTCATATTGATAAAAATAATAAACTTTAAAATTTCCCTCAAGTTCTCTTATGCCCAAAGAATATTCTAAAAGTTCTTCCTTGCAAGCTGGACAAAAGCTCGCAAAGGAAAATCCATGACAATTAAAACACCTCACAAAGAGCTGATAATATCTGCAGATTTATTAGCCACTTGTTTTATAAGAAGCTGAGTAAAAAAAGGTAGATCTTTGATATTATAAAAACCTTTAACTTCTTGTTTGGTTTTAATATTAATAGTTTTATTGATATTAATATCTTTTAGTATTAACTGACTAGCAATAATTGAAAATAAAGAATCAGAATCAAATTTAGAATAAAAATCATTAAAACTCAAATCTACTTTTAAAACATAAGGAGAATCTTGTGTATCTTCCACTACAACTATACCTCTATTTTCTAATTCTTCTTTTAAAAACACATAAAAATAGTAGTTAAAATTTTCATTGATGTAATAATTACTTCCATTAGAAGAAGAATATTTTAAATTCTCATTTAAATCATACACTCTATGAATATAAACTTTTTTCAAAGAAACACTTTTATCAAGCGTTCTTTTATTTGCACAATACTTAAGCCCTACATCACTAATATATACAAGGCCTTTAATTTTTGCTTCATAAGCTTTAGGACTAGAAGGATTATAACACTCTGCTTGAATTTTTATAACTTCATTAACCTTAGCTATACCTTGATTTTTAGAATTTACCGCACAAGCACTAAAAAATAAAGCTAGAGTAAATATAAATATTTTTTTAAGCATCTTCTTTCCTTAGAATCATCTTTTTAAAGATTATTATTTTTTTGAAATAGCAAAAATTATACCAAAAACAAATAAATTTTACTAAAACTTACTTTTTTTCACACAAGAAGAATTTTATATAAAAAAAATTATATAAAAATTGACATTTAAATAAAAATTCATTTAGAATATGTTACAAAACTACAATATTTTAAAGGAGTTGTTAAATGAGTTCAAATACAAAAACACTCATAGTCATTGCTGATTTGGTGTTATTTATCGCTTTGCTTTATTTTTCCCCTTTTGGTGAAACCAAAGTAAATCAAGGTTTATCTTTGTTAATCTTTATTGCTGTTTTATGGCTTAGCGAAGCTTTACATGTTACCATTACAGCTATTTTAGTACCTGTTTTAGCAGCTATTTTAGGATTATTACCTACCGCTAAAGCTTTAACCGGTTTTGCTGATTCAAATATTTTTTTATTTTTTGGTGGTTTTGCTCTGGCTGCAGCTATGCATCATCAAAAATTAGATAAACTGATTGCACATAAAATTTTAACCCTCGCAAAAGGACATTTGGGTTTATCAAGTTTATATATTTTTATTACCACCGCATTTTTATCTATGTGGATGAGTAATACTGCAACAGCTGCCATGATGCTTCCACTTGCTATAGGTATGCTAGCTTCACTTGATCCAGAAAAAGATAGAAATACTTATGTTTTTATTCTTTTAGGTATAGCTTTTAGTGCGAGCATAGGTGGTATAGGCACTATAGTAGGAACCCCGCCAAATGCTATCGTTGCTACTCAATTACACATTAGCTTTGCACAGTGGTTAAAATATGGTATTCCTATTGTTTTAATCTTCTTACCTGCAATGATTTTAATTTTGTATTTTATGTTCAAACCTAAATTTAATCTACAAGTTGATTTACACACTGAAAATATAGAACTTACAAGACCTAGAATCATCACTTTAGTGATCTTTTTAGTGGTTGCATTATCTTGGATTTTTAGTGGCAATATAGGTCCTATCATTACAAGTATTTTTGGACATAAAATAGCAAATCTTGATGCAATCATTGCTTTATTAGCTGCTGTTTTAGTATGTGCTTTTAAAGTGATAGATTGGAAAAATATACAAAAAAATACCGATTGGGGTGTATTAATGCTCTTTGGTGGAGGTATTACTCTAAGTGTGGTACTAAAAGATTCAGGTGCTAGCAAAGTTATGGCTGATACTATTATTTCATTTATAGAAAATGGGCATTTATTTGTTATAGGTTTAATCGTGGCCTTTTTTATAGTATTTTTAACAGAATTTACCTCAAATACTGCTTCAGCAGCCTTGCTTGTGCCTTTATTTATCTCTATAGCAGATACTTTAGGTGTTCCTGCTTTAGGACTTGCTTTAATCATTGCCATCGGTGCTTCTTGTGCTTTCATGCTACCAGTTGCTACACCACCAAATGCTATAGTTTTTGGTACAGGGCATATTAAACAGCAAGAAATGGTAAGAGTAGGAATTATACTAAATATATTCTGCTCAATTAGCCTTGCTGTGATTGCTTATTTCTTCTGGTTATAATCTTTTAGTCCTTTTGGACTAAAAGATCTTTACATCTTAAAATATAATTTTCTACATTTTCACTTTTATACAAAGCTTCTCTTATACACACACCTACTAAATTTAAATCTTTTAAGTGATTTATAGTTTGAGTATTTATACCACCTATGGCATAAATGGGTATTTTTGAAACTTCTAACAAATCTTTTAAATTCTTAATACCTTTTGGAGTCAAATCAGCCTTACATGAGCTTTTAAATACATGCCCAAAAAAAGCATGATTTGATTTAAGCTTATAAGCTAAATCTAATTCTTCTTTAGAATGGATGGAAGTACCCAAAAGCTCAAATTTTTTATAGCTTTGTGGGTAATTTTGTAAAACAAATAAAGGAGCATGAAAAAATTGATGATTTAATTTCAAACAAGCTTCATAATGATAATGCAAAAAGCAAATCTTTTGAGTTTTATTAAAAATTTTTAATACTTCTTTGGCTAATTTAGTATATTCTAACTCATCTAAATGTTTTTCTCTAAGCACTAAAGCATCAATACTACTTTGGCTTAACTTTTCAATAAAATTTAAAAAATCTCCTTGGGTATTTTGACTATCGCTAATAGCAATGATTTTTTTATCCCACATAAATACTATCACTCATTATAGCTTGTAAATTTGCATTTTTTAACATAGCTAAAACCTCATCAACACTACGCATATCACTAATTTGAAACTGATCATCTCCTTTTTTATCACCTTGATGTTCACCCACTCCCACGCTCACACCTGCACTCATTTTAGTAGCTCCAAGTTTAATAACTCCATCTCTAAAACCTGCTCTTTCACGCGTAGAAATAGTAATACTTGCAAAAGGCAAAAACAATCTATAAGCACACAAAACTTGCAAAAGTCTTGTTTCGCTCACATCTTTTGGATGAATTTTTTTATTATTGATAATAGGTCTTAATCTAGGAATAGACAAAGCTATTTCAGCATGAGGGTATTTTTGCTGTAAAAAATACGCATGTAAAGCCGTGGTAAAAGCATCTTTTCTAAAATCATCCACGCCAAGTAAAGCTCCAAAAGCAACCCCTCTCATACCTGCTTTTAACGCTCGCTCTTGTGCATGAAAACGATACTCAAATACACTTTTTTCACCTTCAATATGAATTTTAGAATAAGTTTTTTGATTATAAGTTTCTTGATAAACACTTACATATTCACAACCCTTTTCATGAAGCAGTGCATACTCATCTACATTCATAGGATAAACTTCAATTCCAACTACCTTAAAATACTCTTTTGCTATCTCACAAGCTTTGGCAAGATATTCTACGCTAGCATATTCCCTGCCCTCACCTGTTAAGAGTAAAATTTCTTCCAAGCCACTTTTTTTAATCTCTTGCATTTCTTTGTGAATTTCAGCCTCGTTTAGCTTAGCTCTTTTAATGTTATTTCCTTTTTGAAATCCACAATAGATACATTTGCTATTGCAAAAATTAGAAAGATATAAAGGTGTAAAAAGCAAAATGGAATTTCCAAAATATTTTTGAGTAATCTTACTAGATTTTTGTGCTAAGTCTTCTATGAAAACTTCTGCTGCGCTTGAAAGCAAAGCTTTTAAATCATCTATGTTAAGATAATCTTTAGCTAAGGCTTGTTTTACATCAAAAGCGCTAAATTTACTTTCATCAAAAATTTCAACTTCTTTTAAAACCTTAGTTAAAATTTCACTTTCAATACTTTGCATATGAGGATATTTTTGCATTTTAATCTCTTAAAAAACCACTCAAAGGCGAGCTTGCACTTGGTGTGCTTTCATTTGCTATACCTGCTAAA
The DNA here is from genome assembly GCF_025773025.1 of Campylobacter sp. CNRCH_2013_0855. Classification (NCBI taxonomy): domain Bacteria; kingdom Pseudomonadati; phylum Campylobacterota; class Epsilonproteobacteria; order Campylobacterales; family Campylobacteraceae; genus Campylobacter; species Campylobacter sp. CNRCH_2013_0855. The sequence continues at coordinate 18,951 of NZ_JAKMTE010000012.1, forward strand.
TACGCATTATATCCTGCATCTATAGCTAAAGCAAAAGCTTTTGCCATTTTTGCTACATCTTTAGCTTGAGCTATGGCAGTATTTGCCATCACTGCGCTTACTCCCATTTGCATAGCTTCACAAGCTTGCGCTGGATTTCCTATACCCGCATCTACTATAATAGGTAAGCTAATTTCATTAAGTAAAATTTGTATAAATTCTTTAGTTTCTAAACCTTTATTGCTTCCTATAGGAGCTCCAAGAGGCATTATAGCAGCAGCTCCTGCATTAGCCATGGCACGCGCTGCATATAAATCAGGATACATATAAACTAAAGGTGTAAAACCCTCATTTGCTAAAAGTTCCACCGCTTTTATACTTTCATAATTATCCGGTAATAAATATTTACTATCGCTAATTACTTCAACCTTAATCATATCTCCACAACCAAGCTCTCTTGCAAGTCTTGCTATACGCAATGCCTCATTAGCATTTCTTGCACCTGAAGTATTTGGTAAAAGCTTGATATGCTTTGGGATAAAATCAAGTATATTTTCTATGCCTTTATCATTTACTCTGCGCAAAGCTAAGGTGATAATCTCAACTTTTGCTTCTTTAATGGCTGATTTTATAAGCTCAAAAGAAAATTTTCCAGAGCCTAGAATAAACCTGGAATTAAACTCATATTTTCCTATTTTTAATTTTTCCATTACTCGCTCGCTAAAAGTTCTAAAACTAAATTTGCTTGATGTCCTGCGCAAATATTTACACGCGGTGCCATAAGCCCATTGCCTACTTTTGCCTCGTTTTTTAAATCACCACAAACATAAAAGTTTTTTGCGATTTTTCTTGTTTGTATGCTATTACTATCGCCATATCCTGCTAAGCCAGAAGCACAAATTAATGTTTTTTGAGGATAGTGTTGGTGAAAATTTTGCGCTAAAAGAGCTTTGTATTTTGCACTATCAAAGGCTTCACAAACTATATCATCATTTGTAAAAAGCTCGGCTATATTTTCTTTTTCTATTTTTAAAACTTGTGCAAACACTTCTATAAAAGGATTAATCTTACTAATTTGTTCTTTTAAAGCTTCAGCCTTAAATTTACCCAAATCTTCCACCATATAAGCTTGACGGTTAAGATTACTTGGCTCAACCACATCAAAATCAATCAAATGAAGCCTACCAACCCCGCTTCTTGCTAAATTTATAACTATATGCGAGCCAAGTCCACCAAGTCCACACACTGCCACACTTGCCTTTTTAAGCTTATTATGAAGTTTTGGAGTATGTCTTGCCCTCATCATCGCATCAAGAGCTTCATATGGTGGTAAAGTATTTTTTTCTATACAAAAAAGCTCATCATTTTCTTTTAACTCCAAACTTTCTTTTGTCGCAAAACCATTGACTATCCATACATCATTTTCATTTTTACTCACACTTTGAAAAAAATCCAAAGTATTTTTAAAATGCGTGTCTATCACACTACCATTAAATTTAATTCTCATCAACCACCACCTACAAAAGTAACAATCTCTACTTTATCATTTTCTTTTAAAATCAAATTTTCAAATTTATCCCTTGGGATAATTTCTCCGTTTAATTCTAAGGCAATAAATTCTATTTTTAATTGCTTTTCTTTAACATAATCCATAAATCTAAGCTCTTTTAACTCAAGCTTTTGCCCATTGATAATCATGTTTTTTTCCTAGTTAAAATTCTCCAACAAATCTTTAAAAACTAAATACAATTTTTCAAGCTCTTCTATACTCACTCTTTCATCAATAGCATGAATTCTATCATTGCACACGCCAAATTCTACTACTTTCACACCAAACTCAGCAAAATATCTTGCATCGCTTGTACCACCTTTGGTGTTAAGTTCTGGCACTACTTGAGTGATTTTTTGTACACTCTCATTTAGCTTTTGTACGATTTTAGAGTCACTTTGTGTTAAAAAAGGCTTTGAACTTTGATTCAAACACAACTCATAATCAAGTCCTTCACAAGTCTTTTCTACATAAGCTTTTACATCTTCTAAGCTAGTTTGTGGAGAATTTCTTACATTAAACATTAATTTTAAATCATTTGGGGTTACATTGCACACTTCCATACCACCGCGTATATCAGTAATGACAATTTTAGATGGTGCAAATACCTCATCACCTGGATCAAGATCAAATCCTGCTAAAAATTTCAAAGCAGAAGCAAAATTATGCACAGGATTAATGCATTTTTGCGGGTATGCTACATGACCTTGCTTACCTTTGATAAGTAATTTTGCATTAATAGAACCACGACGCCCTATTTTAATACTATCTCCAAATTTTTTATCACAAGTTGGCTCAGCAACCACAGCAAAATCAGGTAACATATCTTTTTCTTGCATAAATTTAAGCACTTCAAGCGTGCCAAATTTAGCCTCGCCTTCTTCATCGCTTGTTAAAATCAATGAAATTCTTCCTTTGAAATTTTCTACTTCTTTAACCGCACACATAAAAGCAGCCACGCCACTTTTCATATCTTGTGCGCCCCTTACATAAATAAACCCATCTTTTTCTAAAGGCTCAAAAGGATCACTACTCCAACCCTCTCCTGCAGGCACTACATCCACATGCCCGCCAAAAGCTAAATGCTCACCATCATCGCTAAATTTTTTAGTCAGCAAAAGATTTTTCACACCTTCTTTTTCTATAAAAAAAGCTTCAAAATCACTTAACTCCACTGCGATATAATTTAACGCTCCATCATCATCTGGGGTGATAGATTTAAATTTGCTCAATTCTTTAAAAATTTCAACTACTTGCATGTTTTATCCTATAAAAGCTTTATACAGCATAGAAAGAGCAAAATACTCTAAAATAAATGCTGAAAAAAGATTAATGTAAAATATATGTTTATTTTTCACAAGGGCTTTGAATTTAGACACAAAAAACGATAAAGTAAAAATCCAAAACACAATAAAACCCACCAAACCAAAAAGCAAGGCAAAAGAGTTTTTACTCTGCATGCTAAGTCCTGCTACACTCACCCAAAAGCCTATAACATAAGGATTTGTAACATTTAAGAAAAATCCTTTGCTAAAACCTTTTAAAGGATGAGTTTTATTTACCTTGTTAAGATCAACTTTTCTTGTTTTTCTTAGCATTAGAAATACCATAAAACTCAAAAAGAAAAAGCCAAAAACTGCTAGTATTTTATAAAAAAATTCATTATTTGCAAAGCTTAAAAGCCCAAGATTAATCAAAATCAAAAAAAGTATATCAGCACTTAAAGCACCGAGCCCAACGCAAAAAGCATTTTTAAAAGAAGACAAAGCAGTATTTAAGATCAAAATATTTACAGGTCCAAAAGGCACAGACACACCCATACCTAAAACTATGCCTTGTAAGATTACTTCTAGCATTTTTCTTCCAAGAAATTTTCTATATCCGTTTTGATTTTATCAATGGCTGTGCAAACATCTTCTATATAAACTTTAGTAAAATTACTTTCTAAATATTTGTCTTCATCAAGATTGTTTAATATACTTTGCTTGCATACTCTTGCATACTCTCCCACGGGTAAAACCTGCCCACTTGTACCTATACATACAAATAAATCGCAATTTTGTAATTTTTCATATAAAATTTTATAATTTGGTGCCATTTCTTCAAACATCACGATATTGTGCCTTACACTTTTGCTTTGACATTTAGGACAAATTTTATCATCACTACTTTCATAGTCTATGTTAAAAATATTTTCACACTCTAAACACCTAAGTTCAGGTAAAAAACCATGCAAATGCACAACTTCTTCACAACCTGCTCGCTCTAATAAATCATCTACATTTTGCGTTAAAATGCTAATTTGTTTTGGAAATTTTTGTTTTAATAAAGCGATGATTTTATGCGCATAATTTGGCTTAACACTAGCTAGTTCTTTTCTTCTTTTATTATAAAATTCCAAAACTTTTTTAGGATTTTTTCTAAAGCCAGTTGCAGAGCAAACTTCCATCACATCATGCTCTTCCCAAAGCCCACCATTAGCTCTAAAAGTTTTTATACCACTTGGAGCGGATAAACCCGCTCCACTTAAAATCATCACTTGTTTCATTATTAAACCTCATTATTGTTTTAAAGGTTTTACTATAATTTTACTTAAAGCTTAACCACCTTAGCGCCAAAACCACCTTGATTAATCGGAGCATCATTAAAGCTTTTTACACTCTTGTGGGCTTTTAAAAACTCTTTTACCGCAAAAGCTAGTTTTCCTGTGCCTATACCATGATAAACTATCACCTCATCAAAACCTACTATCAAAGCATCAGAGATAAATTTATCTAATCTTTCAAGTGCCTCATCACTTCTTAAGCCGTGTAAATCTAAAGTCATATTTAAAGCACTTGGACGGGTTACATTAACACTTGATTTTACCTTTTGTGTAGGGGTTTGATTGCTTTTTTTAAGAAGCTTTAATGGTACACGCAAACTTAAACCATCACTTTGAATCATCGCATCATTTTTTGAAATTGCAGTGATTTTACCTTTGATTTTTTCATATTTAACAAAATCTCCAACTCTAAGTTCTTCATTTTGCTCCATACTTGGTAAAACAATACTTTTTTTAAGTTCATTGGCTTTGTTTAAACTTCTTTGTTTTTCTTTAATATCTTTTAGATTTATTGTTTTTTTAGCTTCTTCTATAGCTTTGTGGTATTTAAATTCTAAATTAGATACAAGCTTTTTAAATTCTTGCTCATTTTTTTCTTTTTGATCTTTGAGTGAAAGCAAAATTTCATCTACCTTAGCTTCTTTTTTCTCAATCTCTTCATTTTTTTTGCGTAAAGAAAGTTCAAGATTGATATTTTTACTTACCATTTCTTCTAAATTTTCTTTATCTTCACCATAAAGTTTTTTAGCATTTTGCACTAAATTTGCACTTATGCCATATCTTAAAGCTGTTTCAAATGCATAAGATTTACCTATAGTACCTTTTAAAAACTCATATTTTGGGCGCGATAATTCCTCATCATACAAAGCAGCGATGAGTTCAACTTGTGAATTTTTAGCCAAAAGCATAGCAAGGCGTTTATGGTGAGTTGTAATGATGATTTTATTATCTTGTTCTAAAAGCTTAGAAATAAGCTCAGTAAATAAACACGCAGCTTCTTCAAAATCTGTCCCAAGCTCTATCTCATCAACCCCTAATAAAACATTTTTCTTACCCAAAAGCTTAGAAAAATGTAACATTCTTCCCGCAAAAGTAGAAATATCATTTTTTACATTTTGCGGATCTTCTAAAATCGCATCAAATTCTTTGAAATTTCCTATTTGGCTTTTTTGTGCATTAATTCTCATAGGAAGCAAATGCTTTGCAAGCAAAGCTGCACTTAAAATTCCTTTTAAAAGCATAGACTTACCACCTGCATTTACACCTGTGATGATTAAAACTTTTTTATTAAACTCTATATTAACACTTTTTGCATTTTTTAAAGCCGGATGTGCGAAGCTATATAAGCTTAAATTATTAGAACTATCAGCTAAAACAAACTCATAATCATGTTTTTTAGCCATCAAAACTCTAGCGCTATAATGATCAAATAAATCAAAAGCATTATTGATAAATTTCAAAAACATCAAATTTTTATAAAAAATTAAGCTGATTTTTTTAGCATACTCATAAAAAATTTCTTCTTTAGCATCTTTGATTTCATCTATTTGACTTTGGATTTTTTCTACGCTTAAAGGCACCACATAAAATCCACCGCCACTACTTCTACCTATGATTTTTGCTTTTAAGACATGATTAAACCCACCGCGTAAAAGCAAGGCCTCCATGCCATTGATAAGATGAATTTGCGTATCGATTAAATAAGTACTAAGACTTTTAGTATAGGTAAGTTTTTTAAACTCAGCTACCAAGCTTTCTTTTTTTATCTTTAGAGCTAAATTTAGATTAACAAGTCTTTCATCAACACTTTCTTTAATCTCACCCTTTTCATCAAAATACTCAAAAAGCTCTAAAATAGCCTGTGGAATTTCTATTTTTAAAAGCCATTCTTTTAAACTTTCTTCAAATTTTAAGCCCTTTAAGTATCTAAAATACATACAGATTTTAATAAATTCAAAGCTTTGGCTTAAATGTAAAATTCCTTGCTTGCTAAGATGAGTTAAGGCACCATTTAGCTCTTCTATCATAGGTGGAGGATTAAAATCAATCAGCGAAAGCTCATTGATTCTTTTATAATGAAGCTTGCTATCACCTTGTAAAAAAATTTCTTTATCTCTTGCAAAAAGCCCCCTAAAGTCTTCTATATAGCCATCTAAATCTAGCTTTTTAAAAAATTGCTCTTGCATTATTTATCTACCTTGCAATCTTTTATATCAAAAACATAGGCTTTAAATTGTTTATTTTTGCCATTTGAAATAAAACTTTGCGTTCCATGTTCAAAGTTAAAATACTCTTTAGTGATATTAACATCTTTGCAAATTAGACTTTGTCCTTGTAAGAATGCATTGAGTGTTTCTTTTTTCAAAACCCCACTTCTTGTAGCACTTAACTCAAATTTAATCGCAAAAGCAATCATTAAAATCAATACTAAAATCAAAAGATAATTACTAATCTTGCCTATTTTTTTACGCAAAAAAACAAAAAAAAGTAAAATCGCAAAAAAAGCTAAGATATATAAAAAAATCTTAAACATACTTACCCCTAAGCTTTGTGCTTATATCTCCTGCACCAAAGCCAATTACTAAGCCATTTTCAATCAACTTATCATCAAGATAAATAGCACTTTCTTCTCTTTTGATTTCTTTTATAAATTTAGCTTTTGGAAAGTATTTTTGCATATTAATTTCTATTTGAGCTTCCCCTGCTGCATACACAGGTAAAATATAAAGCTCATCAACATTTGCTAAAACTTCACTAAAATACTCTATATTTGCACTTAAACGCGTATAGCGGTGAGGTTCAAAAATAGCTATGATTTTTTTATATCCAGCTAGCCTTGCATACTCACTTGCTGCTTTAAGTGTTGTTTTGATTTCTGTTGGATGATGCCCATAATCATCAATCAAAGCCATATTTTCATTTGCAAATAAAATATCAAATCTTTTTTTAATCCCTTGATATTTTAAAAGCTTAGTTTTTAGCTCTTCTATATTTATAAATTCACTCGCAGCCAAAATAGCCAAAGCAGCATCCATCGCCACATGCTCACCCATACCAAAAACGCTAAATTCACCTAAATCTTTAAGTGTAAAATAGGTTTTTGGTTTAAAATTTTCTACTTTCATGTAAATATTAGTGATATCTTTACTTGGGTAAAGTTTTTTTGCATTGTTTAAATTTAAACTTGATAAAAACTCATCTTCAGCATTAATCACTTGAATTTTAGACAAACGCAAAAAGTCTTCATAAGCTTTGTGTAATTTTTCAAGATCGTTTCCATAATGATCTAAATGTTCTGCTTCAACATTAGTCACTATAGCTAAATAAGGATTTGAATTTAAAAAAGAACTATCACTCTCATCAGCTTCAAAAATAAGATTTTCACTTTCTTTATAAAGCATATTAGTGCCACTTTCTTTTAGCACCGCACCAATGATCACAGAAGCTTCTATCAAGCTTGCTAAAATGCTTGAAGTCGTGCTTTTACCATGAGCTCCTGCAACCGCAAAAACTCTTTTGTCTTTTAAAATCATAGGTAAGGCTTCTTTTCTTGAAAGTGTTGTGATGTTTTGCTTTTTTGCACTAATTAATTCTTCATTGTCTTCTTTAATAGCAGCTGAATACACCACTAAATCCACATCTTTGACATTGTCTTTATGATGAGGAATTTTTATATCTATGCCTTCTTTTTCTAATTCTTTTGTGATTTTACTTTCTTTGATATCAGAACCACTAATCTTAAAGTCTTGCTCTTTTAAAAATCTCGCCAAAGCTGAAATTCCAATACCGCCTATACCTATAAAATGAATTTTTTGCATTCTTGCCTCAAATTTTTTGAAAATTTAAGGCAAAATTCTATCATTTGTTTACTAAAAATAAAATATAAAAAGCCCTTAGAGATAAAATCTACTCACTATTATTTGATGTTTTGAGATTGACTAGTCTATAATTTAATTGCTTTTGAAATAACTCTTTATAATTTTTTGAAAAATTTTTATGATATAAATCTAACTCAAAAGCCTTATTTGTATCTTTTATGCTAGTATTATTTTCAAAATAATAACCATTATTTCCATCATAGACTCCATTTTGATCAATCCAAACAAGCTCATTAAAACCAAATTCTAACTTTTCATTTTTTATAAGTGCTAACATATTTCTTCCTCCTAAACTTAAATATTTTGTATCACTAAGAGTAAGACTATAAAGTGTTGGAAAAATATCTTTATGCGAACCCACACGATTTTTATCATAATAAATATCATTTTTTAAATACTTTGGAAGATATAAATAAAAAGGCACACTATATGCAAAAGCTTTTTGGGATTTTATATCCATCTTAATATCTCTAAATCTATGATCACCTGTGGCAGCAATAATAATATTTTCTCTCAAACTACTTTCTTTTATGCGATCTAAAAATTTTCCAAATTCATCATTTGCATACGCATAAGCATTTAAAGCACCTATAGAATCACTGATAATAAATTGACTTAATATTTTTTCATCTAAAGCGTTCTCATCGATAAGTTGTGTTCTGCTTTTATGTATATAAGGTCTATGAGTGGAAATACTAAGAGAAATAACAAGCGTAGGATTTGTAGCATTTTCAAAAATAGAATATATTTTTTTATACATAAACTCATCAGCTATACCGTATTTATGTTTTGTTTTTCTAGCTTGTGGAAAATCTTGCATCAGTGTATTTTCATCTATGATTTCATCTACACCTTGATTTTTAAAATAATTGCCAAGATTATACCAAGAAGCATTACCACTATAAACAAAAACTATTTTATACCCTGCATTCTTGTAAATTTGCAAAGGGGTAAAGGCTAATTTTTCTTTTTGATATAATCCATTTGAAATAATATTTGGACTTAAAAAAACCAAACGATTAAAACTTTCTATGGTATTGTTTGCACTAGATAAAAATCTAGTAAAAATAATATCTTGCTCAAAATGCTTTTTTAAATTTCCCAAAAGATTAATGTTTTCAGTGCCAAACTCAGCTAAATTTAAACCAAAACTTTCCATGATGTTAATATAAATATGATTTTTAGCATGATTTTGATGTGTCAAAGTAGTATCAAACATAGGAAAAAGTTTTTCTTCTAGTTGATTAAGCTGTTTTATATCTACGCTTTTAAATTCTTGTTGATTTTTATACTCTTTATATGCCCATGAAAAAGCCATCAAAGGATTTGTAGAAATTTCATTAAAAGCTTTTATGGTGCTAAATTCATAACTTGAAGCTCTTAGCGCATTATAAGTAAAATGTCCTCTTAGCGCTACAATATAAGCATAAATTAGCAAAATGTTTAATAAAATAAAAAATACTAGTTTTACTTTAATAGTCTCTAATTTTAAGTTAAGAATTTTAATATTAAGATAAAAACAAAATATACTAAAAATTACAGCTAATAACAATGCTTTTATAATGGGATAATCAGAAAAGACTATAGATAATATCGCCTTAGTATTATCATCTTTTAAACCAAAAATAAAAATATCAATTTTGCTTGCATAAAGTTGAAAATAATAATAATGTATAAACGCAGAAATTAAAATAACAAAAGCTATAAAAGCTATATAAAAACTAGAAAGATAAATATAAAATTTAGCGATTACCCCCCCCCATAGTGTGATATTTACTATCTTTGAAAATCAAGCTTATATAAGAAAACAAACCACACAAAAATAGAGGTAAAAAAATAGCACTAAAGGTTCTCATATCATGACCTAGTCCATATACATATACCATTAAGGTATTTTCACTTTCATTAGTTAAATTTTTTATCATCAAAAACCTAACTAAAGCAAAAATTCCCATAAAAATAAAACTAAAAGAAAAAATTTGTAATAAAATTTTTCTCATTATACTCCTTTAAATAATATTTTCTTGCTAAAAAGATTATTCTTCGTAATTTTTTATAAGCTTATCAAAACCCCATAAATTTCTAGCTTCATTTGCTTTGCTAACTTCTACTACAAGCATTTCTTCTTGATCGCCAAGTTGTTCTTGCACTTCTCCAAAAGCATTGATAAAAAAGCTATCTCCATAAAATTTCCACTCATTTTCTTGCTTTAAATTACCAATGCGATTAACCCTTAAAATGCTTGTTGAGTTTAAAAAGGCTCTTGTTTTTAAAAGTTCTAGCCATCTTTGATTGCTTTCAAAAGTACTAGCTGTGGGAATGATGACTAAATCTATCTTTTTTTTCATGATCATTTGCCAAAAGATATCAAAATGTGCTTCAAAACCAAAAAGTAAAGCACATTTTAAGCCCTCATGTGTGAAAGTAAAAAGTTTAAGTTTATCAGTTTTTTTATTGTTAAAAAATTTTTCTTCATTCCAGTGTGCATAAGGCATTAAAATTTGTTGCTCATAAACTTTTACATTCTGTGGGCCTACTTTTAAGCATAATTTTTTTAAACCATCATTTTCTACACTTATGAAAGGTGCAATGATATTTAACTCATATTTTTTAGCAAGTTTTATCAAGCTTGCTTTTTTGCTTTGACTTTGTTCTTTGATCATACTTTTTGGCATAGTTTTAAGCTCACTAAAAAAGCTATTTAAAACGTACTCACCTAAAACCACCAAATTCGCGCCACTTTCCTTAGCAGCTTTTAGATAATAATCAAGCCTTGATTCACTCAAAGCCAAAGTGGGAAATTGCAAAGCTACAATACTACTCATCTACTTGCTCGATTTCTAATTTAGCATTTTCAAGCATAGCTCTTGCTTGTTTGATACTTTTTAGACCTTCTTTGTAAATTTCTACACAAGTTTTAAGGTCTAAATCTTTATCATTAAGTTTTTCTAAAGAAAGCTCAGCTTGTTTGATGTGATCTTCAAATTCCATTAATTACTTACCTTATAATTTGGTGCTTCAGCAGTGATAGTTACATCATGCACATGGCTTTCTTTTAATCCTGCTGCGGTGATTTCTACAAATTCAGCTCTTTCTTGGAAAGCTTTGATATCTACTGCACCTACATAACCCATAGAAGATCTAAGCCCACCTAAGAGCTGATGTACTACACTTTTTATACTTCCTACATAAGGCACCCTACCTTCAATACCTTCAGGTACAAGTTTATCTTGAGCTGTACCTTCTTGGAAATATCTATCTGAACTTCCTTTTTGCATAGCACCTAAGCTTCCCATACCACGATAACTCTTATATTGTCTTCCTTGATAAGTAAATAACTCACCTGGGCTCTCATCAGTTCCTGCTAAAAGCGAACCTATCATCACACTACTTGCACCTGCTGCAATTGCTTTTGCTATATCGCCTGAGTATTTTATACCCCCATCGGCAATTACTGGCACACCGTATTTACTTGCTTCTATCGCACATTCATCTATAGCTGAAATTTGAGGTACACCTACACCTGAAACAATGCGTGTAGTACAAATACTACCAGGTCCTATACCTATCTTAATAGCATCCGCACCTGCCTCACATAAATCTTTAACCGCTTTTGCACTTGCAACATTTCCTACTATTACATCTACATTAAATTCAGCCTTAATTGCTTTTAGTGTATCAATAATACCTTTAGAATGTCCATGCGCACTATCCATTACTATAACATCAACTTCAGCTTCCACTAAAGCCTTTACGCGATCAAGCTGACCCACACCCACAGCTGCAGCCACTCTTAATCTTCCATAAGCATCTTTATTTGAATTTGGATATTCCTTGCGTTTTTTTAAATCTTTTATAGTGATTAAGCCTTCTAAGTGGTTATTTTCATCTACAATAGGAAGTTTTTCTACTTTATTAGTAGAAAAAATTCTTTCTGCATCATCTAAAGTAGAGCCTTTTTTAGCAGTGATTAAAGGCATTTTTGTCATTACATTTTCTACTAAATTATCAAAATTAGTTTCAAATCTCAAATCACGATTCGTTAAAATTCCTATTAGAGTTTTATTCTCATCTACCACAGGAACGCCTGAAATTCTATATTCGGCCATGAGTTCTAGTGCTTCTTTAACACTTGCTTTAGGCCCTATATAAATAGGATCCATAATCACGCCACTTTCACTTTTTTTAACTCTTTTTATCTCTCTAACTTGTGAAGCTATATCCATATTTTTATGGATTACCCCTATACCACCAAGCCTTGCCATCATGATAGCGGCTCTATGTTCAGTAACTGTATCCATAGCAGCTGAAATCAAAGGCATATTTAAGGTGATATTTTTTGTAAGTCTTGTTTTAATATCTACTTCTTTAGGTAAAACCTCAGAATATTGAGGGACTAGTAAAACATCTTCAAAAGTCAAAGCGCGTTTTATGATTTTCATAATTTTTCCTTTATTTGTTTTTGATAATTTCTTCCAAGCTCAAAGCACCATCTAATAAAGTTTGCTCATCATAAGCTTTGCATATAAGCTGAGCAGAAATATTAAGTCCATTTTCATTTTTTCCTACTGGCACACTAATGCCACCAAGTCCTGCTAAATTCACTGAAATAGTAAATACATCTTCTAAATACATTTGCACTGGAGTTTTTATATCGTTAAAACCAAAAGCAACGCTTGGAGCAACTGGCATAAAAATCAAATCACAATCGTTTAAAATTTCTTCATATTTTTGCTTGATAAATCTTCTAGCCTTTTGTGCTTTGATATAGTATGCATCATAATAGCCACTACTTAAAACAAAGGTTCCTAGTAAAATTCTTCTTTTTACTTCCTCACCAAAACCTTCACTTCTGCTATTTACATACATTTGGCTAAGATTGTCACATTTTTCACTTCTTCTACCATATCTTACGCCATCATAACGGCTTAAATTTGCACTTGCTTCAGCTGCTGCTATGATATAATAAGCCGCAACATCAAATGTAGAATCCATTAAGTCTTTATAAACAATCTCATGGCCATTTGCTTTTAACATATCTATGGTTTTTAATAAGGCTTGTTTTACATCATCATTAGTTTGTTCTATATAGTTTTTAATCACAGCTATTTTTAGCTTTTTATTTGCATTTAGTTTTGGCGCGGTTGGTTCAAAAGCTATGTTTGCACTTGTGCTATCTTTTTCATCATAACCTGCAATAGCATCATATAAAATCGCAGCATCTTCGACATTTTGCGTCAAAACTCCTATTTGATCAAGGCTTGAAGAATACGCTGCTAAACCATACCTGCTAACTCTTCCATAACTTGGCTTAAACCCAACACAACCACAAAAAGCAGCAGGTTGCCTTACTGAACCACCTGTATCTGAACCCAAACTTGCTAAAGCTATCCCTGCAGCAACCGCAGCAGCACTTCCCCCACTACTTCCACCTGGAACTTTGGCATTATCAAGCGGATTTAAAGTCTTACCATAAAAAGAAGTTGCACTTGTACTTCCCATAGCAAACTCATCCATATTACATCTTCCAAATGGAGTAAAATTATTTTTGCGTAAATTTACAATAGCGCTTGCATCATAAGGAGCCACATAGCCTTGTAAAATTTTAGAACCACAAGTTAATTCCCAATCTTTTACACTAATATTATCTTTTATAGCTACTGGTACGCCAGTACCTGAAGTGCTTAAGTCTTTATTTAAAAACTGCTCTACATAAGCACCTAAATGCTTTTGCTGATGTGCTTTTTCATTTAATTCTTTTTTTAGATTTTCTAATTCTTCATTTGAAAATTTCAAAGCTTCTTTTAAAGTTACCATTATTTATCCTTAAATTTTTTAACCAAATAAAACAAAAAAAGCGTGATAAATAAAAAGCCCAATAAAGTAATCACTACCACGCTAAAAGGTAAAGCTTGCTCAAACATTTTTTGCTTTTTCCACACTATTACATCTTGGACATAAGCATTCTTCCTCTTTTGCTAAAAATTTCCAACATCTTGGACACTTGTGTAACGAAGAACGCGCGATTTTAAAACTATGATCATCTATTTTAAACTCACTCAAAGCTTCTTTATCATCTAAGCTTTCTACCGAGCTTACCATAAACCAATCAGCTACTTCTTCAATATCTTCACTCAAAAGCTCATTTGCGCTTGTTTGTAAACTTAACTCTAAAGTTGATTTGATGATTTTGTCTTTTTTTAATACATCAACAAGTTCAAAGAATTTTTCTCTTGATTTTATAAATAAATCATCTTCGATTTTATACTCATAATCAAAGCCATTTTTTAATACCAAATCAAAAACATCTTTAGCATTTTCTTTAATGGCCACATTTGCATGTTCTAAAGCTTCATCTATGGTATAAGTTAAACTTGGAGCTAAAAGCGCAAAAAGTTTTCTAGCTATTAATACCATAGCACTTTGTGCACTTACTCTTTTTGTATCATCTTTTGCATTACAATATAATCTATCTTTGCACACATCTAAGTAAATTCCACTTAAATCCGCACTTAAGAAATTTAAAAGCACACTAAAGCCTTTTGCAAATTCATATTTTTCAAAAGCAACTTCACATGCTTCAAAAGCAACTTTTGCACGCATTAAAATCCACTTATCTAAAAGTGTGAAATTTTTTGTTTCTAAAAATTCCATATCATTAGTATTTGCAAGTAAAAATCTTATAGTATTTCTTATCTTTCTATACTGCTCGCTTACTTGTTTTAAGATATTGTCTGAAATTTTTAAATCCGTTGAATAATCACTAAGCATTATCCAAAGTCTTAAAATTTCTACCCCATAATTTTTAGCTACATTTTGAGGTAAAATCACATTACCCTTAGATTTACTCATTTTTTGACCCTTTTCATCTACGGTAAAACCATGAGTAAGTATGTTTTTATATGGAGTTTTATGATTGATCGCAGTGGAAATTAAAAGTGAGCTTTGAAACCACCCACGGTGCTGGTCACTTCCTTCAAGATACATTGAAGCTTGATATTCTCCTGCATCATATCTTGCTGAGTTTAATACTGCTTCCCAAGTACTACCACTATCAAACCAAACATCTAAAATATCATAAACTTTTTCTAAATTATTTGGATCATATTTGCTATTTGGCGGTAATAAATCTTTTATTTCTAAATCCCACCACGCATCAGCTCCATTTGCTTCAAAAATTCCCACCAAATAATCTAAAATATCATCATCAAAAATCACTTCTTTGGTGTTTTTATCTCTAAAAAATGCAATAGGTACACCCCAATCTCTTTGTCTTGATATACACCAATCAGGACGATTTTCTATCATAGAACTAAGTCTTTTTACCCCACTTTCTGGGTAAAATTTCACATTATTTAATTGTTCTAGCGCTAGCTCTCTTAAAGATTTTCCATCTAATTTTTTCTCATCCATTAAGATAAACCATTGTTTTGTAGCTCTATAAATAACCGGTTTATGTGTTCTCCAACAAAATGGATAAGAATGTATAAATTTAGAACTCTCAAGCAAAGCTTCACCAAGCAATTCTAAAATACGCTCATTTGCTTTAAAAATATGAAGTCCTATAAATTCGCTTAATAAATGCTCTGGTAAAAGTCCTTTGGCCCTTAGTGTTTCATCATAACAGCCACCATCATCTACAGGCATAATCACTTCAATCCCATATTTTAAGCACACATAATAATCATCCTCACCATGACCTGGTGCAGTATGTACAAGCCCTGTTCCACCTTCCATTAAAACATGATCGCCTAAAATAAGAGTGGATTTTCTTTGATTGAGTGGATTAATAGCACTTAAATTTTCAAATTCAACACCTAAAAGTTCTTTTTGAATTTTTCCTTGAGTGAAGTTTTTATTAATCATATTTTCAAGCAAGGCTTTAGCAAAAATATAACCTTCTTCAGTGATGACATATTTTTCATTTGGATTTAAAGATATAGCTTGATTTGCTGGTAAAGTCCAAGGCGTGGTAGTCCAAATAACTGCTTTAGCTTTTTTTACACCTAGCTTTTCAAGGGAAGTTTTATCAAGCTCAAATGCTACAAAAATAGAATAATCTTCTTTGTCTTCATACTCTACTTCAGCTTCTGCTAATGCACTCTTAGCAGCCCAGCTCCAAAAAACAGGTTTACTTCTTTCTAGCAAAAGTCCTTTTTTAGCAATTTTACATAAAGCTTTGTAAATATCTGCCTCAAAAGCATTTTTCATAGTCAAGTATGGCTCATCCCAATCAGCAATCACACCCAAAGACTTAAATTCATCTCTTTGGATACTTACAAATTCTCTCGCATGCTCTCTACAAAACTCACGAATTTCTTTTTTGCTTAAACTTTGCTTTTTATCTTTAAGCTTAACCTCAACTTGCTGCTCTATCGGTAAACCATGACAATCCCAACCCGGAGTAAAACGCACTTTTTTACCTTGAAAATAATGCATTTTTATGATGATATCTTTTAAAATTTTATTTAAAGCATGGCCAATATGCAAATGCCCATTAGCATAAGGAGGGCCATCATGCAGAGTAAAACTCTCACTTACCCCTTGTCTTTTTTGTTTCATTTTTTCATAAGCATAGTTGTTTTCAAACCACTTGCTAAAACGCTTAGGCTCAAGCTCTGCCAAATTTGCACGCATTGCAAAAGTCGTATTTGGAAGCAATAGCGTATCTTTATAATCCATATAATCCACCTTGAAAAATTTAAAAATAGTAAATTCTACTTAAAATACTTTTAATTTGCACTTATTTTTTTGTTATAATCGCAATAAAAAAAGGAAAATCATGAAACATCTTATCATCATTATAGGTAGTGAAATTATTATTAATGAAAATTATATGCATTATATACAAGAAGAATACAAAAAACAATTTTTAGAACTTCATGAGCTAAAATTTATAAATAAACCTGATAAAGAACTTCCTTTTTTACTTGAAAAACTTTCTAAAAAATATAATTATATAACCATTTTTAGCATTAGCGAATACTATGCAACCATAGCTAAAATCATAGCAACATTAAATGATGATGTTTTAATCTTAGAAAATGACACCTTAGTGCCTTCAAAAGCTTTGCGTGAAAAAAATTCCTTTTTAAGTTCTTTTGAGCAATGCCATATTAATTTATTAAATATAAATATAGAGCAAAAATTGCCTTTGATTTTGCAAAATCCTGAACTTGACTATGCGTATTTTTGTCTTTTAGATATAGATGAAATGAGTGCAAATATCTTACTTAGCACACTTACTACTTCTTTTGAAATTCAAACTTGCTCAAGTGCATTATTAGATAATCTCATTTGTATTAGAGCAAGCGCTAGTCAATATGGAAAACTAGAAGGATTTTTAAAAGGGGTTTTTAAACTTTTTGCAGGAAAAGTATTTTTAGGAAATGATCCTATTAAATTTATAGCCAAAAAACTTTTAGAAAAAAACTTAAAAATTTCCTTTGCAGAAAGTTGTACCGCAGGACTTTGTGCTTCAAAATTTGCTGAAAATTCAGGAATTTCTAATGTGTTTGAGGGTTCTTTGATCACTTATTCTAATCGTTTGAAAAATTCTTGGCTTGGTGTGAGTAATGATACCCTAGAAAGTGTTGGGGAATACTCTGATCGTTGTATTTATTTTATGCTAAAAGGGGTTTTTAAAACCACAAATTGTGATTTTGCTTTAGCACTTAGCGGGGTAGCTGGAGAAGAAAATGATAAAAATACCAAAGCAGGCACCATCTACATAGGAGCTATGTATAAAGATGGAACCTTTTTACAAGAGTGCATTCACATACAAGGCAATAGAAACTACACAAGAGAACAAGCTAGTTTGGCTGCATATTGTTTAATGCTTAGATTAAAACCTGAAATTTTCTTTGGGGTTTAAATAAAAAAGCGGCACC
>NZ_JAKMTE010000013.1:0-31356 GCF_025773025.1 Campylobacter sp. CNRCH_2013_0855
GCCCACTTTTTTTGCAATATTTTAACACAAAAAATAACAAAATAGAATAAAAAAGAATGTTTATATAATCCCTTAAATATAGGATTTTAAAGATAATTTATTGAAAAATAACATTTGGGAGTAAAAAACAAATGGTGCCCGAGGTCGGACTCGAACCGACACAAGGTTGCCCTTACCAGATTTTGAGTCTGGCGCGTCTACCAGTTTCACCACTCGGGCTTTTTAAGATTTTAAATTAAAAATATAGAATGCGAAATTATACTAAAAAAAAATTAAAACAATATAAAATATTTATATAGTATATTAAAATATCATTAAAATTTGGAACTTTTTTTGCTTGTAAATAATTAAAAAATTTTATTTGCGGAGCAAAATAATGAGAATTAGCAATCAGTATAATTACTACACTTCTATACAAAATTACACGGATGGACAGTCTTTACTTAATAAATATAATTTGCAATTGCAAACAGGTCAGCTTATTCAACACTCTTGGGAAAATGCAAATATTTATATTAATGGCTCACGATTAGAATATGAAATGGCAAATATAGGTCAGATTATTCAAGGAACGCAAGCAGCACAAGAAATGGCAAAAAATACAGATACAGCTTTAAAAAACATCACCGAGCTTTTGGAAAAATTTAAAACACTTTTGGTAAAAGCTTCTAGTGATGGAAATTCTCAAACTTCAAGAGAAGCTATTGCAAAAGAGCTTGAACTTATAAGAGATTCTATTGTAAATATTGCAAATACTAGTATTAACGGTCAATATTTATTTGCAGGATCTAATACAGCTACAAAACCTTTTGATAAATATGGAAATTATACTGGTAACAAAGATAATATTTTCGTAGTAAGTGGTGCTGGAACTCAAATTCCTTATAATATACCTGGTTGGGATTTATTTTTTAAACCTGATTCAAATATTAGTAAGATTATTTCCACAAATGTATCTATGATAGATGGGAGATATAATACAGGAACCTATCCTGAAACTGTGAATTATCTAGATGAAGAATCTAAATTTTCTTATCTTATAGGCCAAAATTATGTGAAAAATGGTGGACTTGACCCTGATAAAGATTTTGATTATGCAGATAGTAAACTACCTTTTCCAAGCTCATCAATGTATATTCAAGGTGTTAGACCTGATGGAACAAGCTTTAAGGCAACTATTAATATAGGACCTGAAGATAAAATAGGTGATGTTTTAGAAAATATTGGTAAATTGTATGGCAACACGGATGCAAACAAAGTTGTTGAAGTAACTATGAATGATAGTGGTCAAATAGAAATTAAAAATTTACAAGAGGGTAATAGCTCTTTAGATTTTCATGCAGTTGCTATGACACCGCAGCTTGAGGATGCAGATCAAATAAAAGCTTTAAGTGAAGCTGCTGCCGCTGAGGGCATTAGTATGGATGAAGTGACTAATCGTATTATGGAAGCTTCTCATAATGGAGATTTAAATAATGCTAAGAGTCCAGTTACTATTGAGGTAAATGGCGAGCAATTTACTGTAGATATACATAAAACAGATTTTATTAAAAGTAATATTAATGGTAATAAAACCAATGGGGCTGATTTTGATGTGCCTTTTGAAAAAGATGGCAATACTGTTTTTGGTAATGTTTCTCAAGTGATTAAAGGTACTAGTGAATATGCTACTGATAGCACCAAATTAAGTGAAGTTTTAGCGAATGCTAACGGTGATATGAGAGGTCAGCAACTTCAAATGGAAATCACTTCTAAAAGTGGTCAAAAATACAATGTAACTATTGATTTAGAAAATTCAACGGTAAGTTATCCTGATCCAAATGATCCTACTCAAACTATAAGTTTTCCTATTACTCACTCCCAATATAATGAAGCAACAGGAACTTCAGTAGGTATGCAAACAAGACCTGAAGACATTACTTATGGTCAATTAAATGATATTATAGGTATGTTTGCAAGTGATAATGTACCAACTACCACAATTAATGCAAATCCAAATGGAACGATCAATAATGGCGATTTTCAAACTATTCAACAAAATATAAATAATTCTAAAGATTTTGTAGAAGTTAGTATGGATTATAAGGGTCGTATAAGTATTACTGATAAATTTTCAACTAATACAAATATAGGTCTTACTTTAAAAGATTCAAATTCAAACAGTGGTTTTCCGCCAGCAGGAGAAGTAAGTAATGGTTCTGGATTTGTGTTTAGTGCAAATAATTCTTTAACAATCGATGATCCAAATATTGATTTGATTAAAGACTTAGACGAGATGATAGATGCTGTTTTAAATGGCAATATGAGAGCTGATTCAGAAGGAAGTGATCCTAGAAATACAGGTTTGCAAGGTGCCTTAGAAAGAATTGATCATTTACAAGATCATGTTAGAAAAATGCAAACAACTATAGGAGCTTACACTAATAATATAGAAGAGACAAATAAAAGAATGACTTTTTTAAATATCAATGTGGCTTCTATTAAAAGCGGTGTAACTGATGCTGATTATGGGCAAACTTATATGCAGTTTATGCAAACTATGGTATCTTATCAAGCTATGCTTTCTGCTACTTCTAAAATTTCTCAAATGAGTTTATTAAACTACTTATAATTTTTTGATATAATAGCTTTTTTCTTTATAAAGGATATGTTATAAAAAAAGAAGCTATTTTTGTTATTTCTAATATTTTTATTTTTTATTTTTGTTTAAGTGCTTTGATACCCGATCAAGCTTTAGTAAGTATTATAGGGTATTCTTTAGCAAAACTTAGTTATTTTTTATTTGGATCATTGACTAAATTTTACCCTTTTGTCTTTTTTTGGTTTAATTATCTTTTATATAAAAATGATTATAACTTTGAACTTATTGAGCGTAGATTTAGCGTGGCTATTTTTGCTTGTATTTTTGCTTCGCTTATTTTTGCCTCAGCATTTTTACAAGATAAAGGTTATATAGCTTCTGCTATGTTTGTGATTTTAGATGGACTTTTTGGAAAAATAGGAAGTTTAATCTTAGTGATTTTGCTTTTAGTATTTGCTTTTAGTATTTCTTTTCCACAAATTATTAAAGAAGTATTTAAAATAGAGCTTAATTTTGATTTTTATTTAAAACTTGAAACTTTGATTAAAAATAAAATTTTTGGATTTTTTGGTGGCGATAAATATGAAAATGAAACCAAAGAAGAACAAGAAAAGCTTAAACAAGAACTTTTAATTAAAGATGAAAAAGAAGAACTTGTTAAAGAGGAAGAATTGCCAAAGCAAGAAATTAAAGAAAATAAAAAATTTAATCTTGAAGATTTAAAAAACCAAGAATTAGAAGATGTTGTAATTAGTGAAGAGGATAAAAAGTTAAGTTCAAGCTATATTCATGAGCTTTCAGAGCCTATTGTAAGTTTTGCTCAAAAAGCTAGTCAAATAAATATAAAGGAAGATGAAATGACCCCTGAAGAGTATTTATCAAAATACAAAAATAAAAGCGAAGATATATATACTCAAACCTTAAAAAGTAAAAATTTAGATGAACCAAGCTATAAAAGACGCAATATAGATTTAAATGAAAACAAAGAAGAAATGATAGAAGAAAATTCTTTGTTTGCTAAAGAGCTTAAAGAGCGTGAGCAAATGCTACAAAAAGCTAAATTACTAGAAGAGTACAAAGCTTTACAAAAAGAAAAAATCTTAGAAGAGCTTAATGAGGATTTTAAAAAAATTGAAGAATTAAACGCTATAGAAGCACAAAAAGAAGCTGAATTTAAAAAAATTCAAAATAAAACTAGCTTTTTAGGGGTAAAAGAATTTAAAGATGAGGATTTTATTCCACAAAATGAAGTAAAAGAACTCGATTTTAGTGAAGATGATTTTACTAAGCCTATTAGTATAGAAGAGTTAAGAAGTAAAAAAAACTATGAAAATCCTTTTGTAGTAGAAGAAGTGCAAAATGAAGTCAAAGATGAAAAATTTCCATTTGAGATTACCCAAGAGCCTATAATAGAAGTAATAGAAAATAAAACACACCATTCTATCACTAATGAAGTGAGTGAAAATAAAGCTTTGTTAAAAGATCTTGACTTTGGAAATTTTGAAAAACCAAAGGATTTTTCTTTACCGCCTTTGGATTTTTTAACTATGCCAAAAGAAGGCAAAAGTGAGATCAATGAAGAAGAGATTGATAGAAAAATTTATGATTTATTGGAAAAATTAAGACGCTTTAAAATAGGCGGAGATGTAGTTAGAACTTACACAGGTCCTGTTGTAACTACTTTTGAATTTCGTCCAGCAGCAGATGTTAAAGTGAGTAAAATTTTATCTTTACAAGATGATTTAGCTATGGCTTTAAAAGCTCAAACTATAAGAATTCAAGCTCCAATCCCAGGTAAAGATGTAGTGGGAATTGAAGTGCCAAATGAAAAAATCGATACGATTTACTTAAGAGAAATTTTAGAAAGCGAGGTATTTAAAAATTCTAGCTCACCTTTAACCATAGCTTTGGGTAAAGATATAGTAGGCGATCCTTTCATCACAGATCTTAAAAAACTTCCTCATCTTTTAATAGCAGGAACTACAGGAAGTGGTAAAAGTGTGGGAATTAACTCTATGCTTTTATCTTTGCTTTATAGAAATTCACCAAAAACCTTAAGACTTATGATGATAGATCCTAAAATGCTTGAATTTAGTATTTATAATGATATACCACATTTACTTACACCGGTAATTACTGATCCTAAAAAGGCGGTAAATGCTTTATCAAATATGGTAGCTGAAATGGAACGCAGGTATCGTTTGATGGCTGAAGCAAAAACTAAAAATATAGAAAATTACAATGAAAAAATCAAAGAGCAAGGTGGCGAAATCTTACCATTTATCGTAGTGATTATTGATGAGTTGGCTGATTTAATGATGACTGCGGGTAAGGATGTAGAGTTTTATATAGGTCGTTTAGCGCAAATGGCAAGAGCAAGTGGAATTCACTTAATCGTAGCTACGCAACGCCCTTCAGTAGATGTTGTTACTGGTGTTGTAAAAGCAAATTTACCAAGTAGAATTTCTTATAAAGTAGGGCAAAAGATAGATTCTAAGGTTATTTTAGATTCTATGGGTGCTGAAAGCTTACTAGGGCGTGGGGATTGTTTATTTACTCCTCCTGGTATGAGTGGTTTAGTGCGTTTGCACGCACCTTTTGCAAGTGAAAATGAAATTGAAAATATAGTAGAGTTTTTAAAAGCTCAACAAGTAGTAGAATATGATGAGAGTTTTTTAAAAGATGATAGTCAAGATGGGGTTTATAAAAGAAGTGAATTTGATGATGGGGATTTAGATGAACTTTATGAAGAAGCAAAGGCTGTGATCTTAGAGGATAGAAAAACTAGTATTTCATATTTACAAAGACGCTTAAAAATAGGCTACAACCGCGCAGCAAATATCATAGAACAGCTTTCGCAAACAGGTGTTTTAAGTGAACCTGATGCAAAAGGGCAAAGAGAAATTTTATAATTAATTTCTTATTGCCTTATTATGATCTTTTAAAGTAGAGGTAAAAATATGCTTATTGGTTTTTTTATCTCTTACAAAATATAAATATTCTGTTTTAGCAGGAAAAATAGCTGCCTTAATAGCTTCAAATGAAACATTACACACAGCTTCTTTTGGTATGCCATTAAATTTATAAGTATTATAAGAACTATTATCTGATCTTATTCTTTGCGGGGTGATTTTTTCATGAGAGTATTTTCCATAATTTAATGTTCCATCCATTTGAAGCTTCATACCTTTTCTTAAGCGATTTTTAATCACAGATGAAACTATAGGCATTTCTTCATTACTCGCTGCTTCTTTTTGTATAATGGACGCTATAATGATATATTCATGCCATTTTTTTTCATTATATTCTCTAAAAATTTTATAAGAAAGTTTTTTAAATTCATTTGTAGAATAAGCCAAAAGATATTTTACTAAAAGCTCTTCTGTGATACCTTTTGGAATTTTATAAGTTTCAGGAAAAAGCATACCTTCTTTAAAAGGACTTTGTTTGTAAAATTCTTGCATTAAGGTTTTAGCGTTTAAATTTAACTTTGGTGCTAATTCTTCAAAGAAAATTTCAGTCGTTTCTCCGGGAATTAAAGTAATGGTTTCAAGCGCTGCCTTAGCGACGGTAAGCTTATGTAAAAATTCAACTCTATTTAACTCTTTTGTACCTACATTTATCCAGCCAGATTGCGGATGGCCCAAAAAATATAAAGTATATTTATCAATGCTGCTCATTTTATAGTTATTTTTATCTAATTGCGTTATAATCTTGCTAACAGAACCTTGTGGTATAAAAACTACAGAGTTTGTTTTTATGGGTAAAAGTAGATAGTAAAAAATGGATAAAAGAAAAATTAAAATCAAATCACAACATATTAAAAAAATTCTTAAATTTTTAGCATTACCTATGATACTTTTCATTGCTTTGTTTATTTACCTCAAAAATGGAATTTATATAGAAAAATTAGAATTTTCTTCTATTAATTTGGAGAAATTATATATTAAATTAGATAAAAAACTCATTTTAAATGCTAAAAAAGTCGTAGTAAATTCTCAAAGTCAAAACACTCAAAATGAAACTAGCGCAAGTAAAGCTGTGCAGCTTATTAAAGATGTAAAATATATTTATTGGTTTTTTCAAGAAATCAATATTGATGAAATGCTTGTTAATAACTATCCTGTGGAGTTAATTTATAAAAATAATCTATTTTTTGTAAATAGCAAAAATCTTTTGGTAAAAGTAAATTTAAAAATTAGTGATAAAAATATACAAGCTAATATTGATAATTTTCTTTTAAAAGATTATAATCTTAGCGTAATTGGTTCCTTGCTTATCAATCCTAAGACAAAATTTTATACTTTTAAAGGTAAAATTGATAGTGATTTTTTAAAAAGTGATGTTAAATTCTCACTCAAAAGAGAAGAGGTCGCTTATGAATTAGAAAATATCAGCTCAAATAATATTTCGCAAATTTTTGATATTTTAGTAGAAAATGGAGTGCATTTGCCTTCTAATCTTGCTCTTTGGGTGGGTGGTAAGGTAAAGGCTGATTTTTATTTTATAGAAAAATTAACTGGTTTTGCAGACTTTGGAAAACATAGATATTATTTGAATGATATTAGTGCCAAAGGTTATGTAAATAATTTAAAAGTAGTTTTAGATAAAGGCATAGATCCTATTGTAAGTCCTTTTGTAAGACTTGAATTTGCTAAACAAAGACTTGATTTTATTTATGATGAATTGCGTTTTAATAGTTATGATTTAACTCAAAGTCAAATTTATATAGACAATATGTTAAATGAGAAAGCAGGAATTTATATACGTATTAAAAGTGATAATGCTAGAGCTGATTATAGGGTTAATAAAATTTTACTTTTATATGATATAAAATTACCATTTTTGCAAAATAATGGTGTTGCAAAGACTGATTTAGTATTAAAAATTCCTTTTGAGTATCCTGAGAAAATTACTTATAATGGTAGTTTTAATATTATTAACTCAAATATAAATATAAGTGATTTTAAGATAGCTCAAGCAAATGTTACATTGAAAAAAGATAAGCTAGGTATACAAAATGCAAGTGTGCAAAGTAGCATGATTAATGGTGATTTTAATGCAAGTGTTGATTTGAAGCAGAAAAAAGGTGATTTTAAAACCTTTATAACAAACTTAGAGTTACCGCAAGAGAGCTTAAAAATGGAAAATAAATTTCTTGATTTAAACCTTGATTTTGATAAAAATATTAGTTTATACAATAAAGAACTTACCACAACTTTAAATTTTGATCAAGGCATGTCTGTTTATGTTGAAAAACTTGCAAAATATAAAAATTATTCTAAATTAATGCAAAAGAATAATGTGCATGATGGAGAATTGCTATTAAATACTTTGGATTTTAAAGATTTTGATGTAGATATAAACAATACTACTTTTGAATCATTTTTACTTTCTAAAGATAATAATCCTTATGAGTATGATAGTTTTAGTATAAAAATAAAAGGAGATGATTTTAATTTAACTAGTGTAAGTGGTAGTGTTTTTGCGCAAAAAGAGAATGATGATATTAATATTACTTTAAACAATGTTAATTTATTGATTTCACAAAAAGACACAGAAAATACTCTAGATACTCTTGAAAATATAACTTATAACATTGGTGGTAAAAATATAGATTTAATTTTAAATGATTTTAATAAAACTTTAGACTTTGATCAATTTAATGCTAAAATCAAAAAAAACTATATAAAAGCTTGGGCAAATAGGGATGAATCTAAATTTGATTTTTTACTCAAAGAAAATCAAATGCAAGTTAGAGCTTTAAAAATGGATGATGATTTTTTAAATACTTTTATGCATCAAAATATTTTTGAAAAAGGTGAATTTAATCTTTATATAGATGGCAATAGCACTGATTTTTTCAAAGGCAAGTTTTTATTTAAAAATACATATTTAAAAGATTTAAAATTTCATCAACAGCTTTTAAGTTTCATCGATACCATACCTAGTTTAATTTTGTTTAAAGCCCCTACCTTTAATGAAAAAGGTTTTAGTGTAGAAAATGCTGGTATAAGTTTTAACCGTAAAAAAGATCTTTTTGAGATAGATGCACTTAATTTTAATGGCGATAGTGCAGATATTTTAGGTCAAGCTAAAATCAATTTAAGAAGTGGTCAAGTTGATGGTTTATTAGAGCTTAGAACGCTAAAATCAGCCAGTTCAGTCATTTCAAAAGTTCCTATTATCAATCAAATCATACTAGGCAAGGATAGGCAAATTAGCACGCAAATTAAATTAAGCGGAACAGTGGAAAATCCTGAGTTTAAAACTCAACTTATTGCACAAAGCTTACAACTTCCTTATCATTTAATTAAAAATATTTTTGAATTACCAGCTAATTTAGTGAAATAAACACAAAAAGGAGTAAAAATGAAAATTACTATCATAGGTGCAGGAAATGTTGGTGTAAGTACTGCTTATGCT
Source organism: Campylobacter sp. CNRCH_2013_0855 (assembly GCF_025773025.1). Classification (NCBI taxonomy): domain Bacteria; kingdom Pseudomonadati; phylum Campylobacterota; class Epsilonproteobacteria; order Campylobacterales; family Campylobacteraceae; genus Campylobacter; species Campylobacter sp. CNRCH_2013_0855. The sequence continues at coordinate 9,008 of NZ_JAKMTE010000013.1, forward strand.
TTGATTTTAAGGGAGTTAGTTGATGAGCTTGTGTTGATTGATATTAATAAAGACTTGCTTTTTGCTAGAGAATTAGAACTAAGTCAAAGCATGATTGCTTTTAATTTTGATATTAAAATAACTTGCACGGATGATTATGTGCACTCAAAAAATTCTCAAGTGGTTATTTTTAGTGCGGGAGTAGCTAGAAAAGAAGGTCAAAGCAGAGATGAGCTTTTTGCTATTAATTCTAAAATAATGCTTGAGTGCGCAAAAAATATTAAAAAATTTAACAATGATCCTTTGTTTATCATAGTAAGTAATCCTGTAGATTTTTTACTCAATGCTCTTTATGAAAGTAAAATATTTTCATCAAAAAAAATCATTGCTATGGCGGGTGTTTTAGATAATGCTAGATTTAAATATGAAGTGAGTAAAAAACTAAACATAAAAACTTCTTGTATAGATACTAAACTTATAGGTTTTCACAATGATAGTATGGTTTTGGTAAAATCTCAAAGCAAAGTTCAAAACAAAGCCTTAAGTGAAGTCTTAAATAAGCAAGATATTATTCAAATAGAACAAGAGGTTAAAACAGGTGGTGCTAAAATTATAAAATATTTAAAAACTTCAGCCTATCTAGCTCCTGCTAGTTCTTGTGTGAGGATGATAGAGGCTTTAAGAAGTGGAGAATTTTTACCAATATGTGTGATTTTAGATGGAGAATATGGTATAAAAGAAAAAGCTTTTGGGGTTATGGCAAGGATTAGTCTTGATGGGGTGCTTGAAACTTTAGAGTTAAAATTAGACAATCAAGAACAAATTGCATTAGAAAATTCTCTCATTCAGTATAATTATAAATAATTTTTAGGAGTTTTTTACTCCTAATGTTACTTTGCGTTATATATACCTATTTGTTTTACTTTATATATTAAATAATATTAATTCATGCTATAAATTCGCTATAATAAAAAGTTTGTTTTAAAAATAATTTTTGATAAAAAATCATTAAAAATAATAAATTTTGAAAGGAATATTAATGGTAACCCCAGAAAATACACCAGTTTGGGTTGATGAAGCAAGATGTAAAGCTTGTAATATTTGTGTTAGTTATTGCCCGGCTGGAGTTTTAGCAATGAGAGATGAAATCAGTGCAGTTTTAGGGCAGATGATAGAAGTGGTTCATCCTGATTCTTGTATAGGCTGTAGTGAATGTGAAAGTCACTGCCCTGATTTTGCGATTTTTGTTGCTAAAAGAGATGAATTTAAATTTGCAAAGCTTACACCTGAAGCTAAAGAAAGAGCACAAGCTATTAAAGAAAATAAATATAAAAAATTAAACGCATAGGAAAAACAATGAGAGAAGTGATATCAACAGGTAATGTTTTAGTAGCAAAAGCTGCGATTGATTGTGGCTGTAAATTTTTTGGTGGTTATCCAATTACCCCAAGTTCTGAAATAGCGCATGAACTAAGCCATATGCTACCAAAAAATGATGGTACTTTTATACAGATGGAGGATGAAATTTCAGGTATTAGCGTGGCTTTGGGTGCTTCTATGAGTGGAGTAAAATCCATGACAGCAAGTAGTGGGCCCGGAATTTCTTTAAAAGCTGAGCAAATTGGTTTGGGTTTTATAGCTGAAATTCCACTAGTAATTGTAAATGTTATGAGAGGTGGTCCTTCAACTGGCCTTCCGACAAGGGTTGCACAGGGTGATTTATTTCAAGCAAAAGCTCCAACACACGGAGATTATGCAAGTATAGCTTTAGCTCCTGCTTCATTAGAAGAAGCTTACACTGAAACTATTAGAGCTTTTAATCTAGCTGAAAAATATATGACTCCAGTATTTTTACTTTTAGATGAAACCATAGGACACATGAATGGTAAGGCAAAATTACCTGATTTAGAAGAATTAAAAATCATCAACCGCAAAAAATTCACAGGCGATAAAAAAGATTATAAACCTTATGCAGCAGGTGAAAATGAAGCTGCTACGCTAAATCCTTTCTTTGAAGGTTATCGTTATCATGTCACAGGACTTCATCATGGTGATATAGGCTTTCCAACAGAAGATGGAGCAATAGTAGATAAAAATATCAAAAGATTATTTGGTAAGATCAAAAATAATACCGATGAAATTTGTACTTATGAAGAGTTTATGTGTGATGATGCACAGTTTTTAATCATTGCTTATGGTAGTGTTGCAAGATCTGCTAAAGAAGCTATCTTAAGACTTAGAGAAGAGGGTTTAAAAGTAGGACTTTTTAGACCAATCACGCTTTATCCAGTAGCTGAGAAAAAAATAGCTCAAGTGGTATCTAAATTTGAAAAAGTTATGGTAAGTGAGCTTAATATGGGGCAATATTTAGAAGAAATTCAAAGAGTAAGCAAAAGAGATGATTTTATTAGCTTGCACCGTGCAAATGGTCGTCCTATAACCCCGAGTGAAATTATTGCTAAAGTAAAGGAGAATATGTAAAATGGCTTTTAATTACGATGAATATTTAAGAGTAGATAAACTTCCAACACAATGGTGCTGGGGTTGTGGGGATGGCGTTGTTTTAAAAGCTATTATTAGAGCTATTCAAAAACTTGGCTGGAATATGGATGATGTTTGCTTGGTTTCTGGTATAGGTTGTAGTGGTAGAATGAGTTCTTATGTAAATTGCAATACAGTGCATACTACCCATGGTAGAGCTATTGCTTATGCAACAGGGATTAAACTAGCAAACCCTAAAAAACATGTAATCGTAGTAAGCGGGGATGGCGATACTTTAGCAATTGGTGGAAATCATACCATCCATGGATGTAGAAGAAATATAGATTTAACTCATATTTTAATCAATAATTTTATTTATGGTCTTACAAATTCACAAACTTCACCAACTACCCCACAAGGATTTTACACTGTTACAGCTCAAGCGGGTAATATAGACCCAAATTTTGACGCTTGTGAACTTACTAAAGCTGCTGGGGCTTCTTTTGTAGCAAGAACAAATGTTATAGAGGCAAATAAGCTTGAAAATATCATTTTTAAAGCTTTATCTCACAAAGGTTATAGTTTTGTAGATGTATTTTCAAACTGCCATATTAATCTTGGTAGAAAAAACAAAATGGGTGAAGCTGTAAGCATGCTTGATTGGATTAAAAATCGTTGCGTTGAAAAGTCTAAATTTGAACAATTAGATTATGAGCAAAGAGCAGATAAATTCCCTACAGGAATTTTGCATCAAGATGAAAGCAAGGCAGAATATTGCGAAGCTTATGAGGAAGTTAGAAGAGCCTTGAAAGAAAAAAGAATGGTTGATTTAGGAGCATTAAAATGAAATATCAATTAAGATTTTGCGGTGAAGGTGGACAAGGGGTTATCACTGCAGGTGAAATTTTAGCTAAAGCTGCCATTAAAGAAGGACGCAATGCTTTTAAAGCTTCTACTTATACTTCTCAAGTTAGAGGTGGGCCAACTAAGGTTGATATTATCATTGATGAAAATGAAATCTTTTTTCCTTATGCAGTAGAAGGTGAAGTTAGTTTTATGCTTTCAACTGCTGATAAAGGTTATCATAGTTTCAAAGATGGTGTTTGTGATGGTGGTGTTATAGTTATAGAACCAAATTTAGTTCATCCAAGTAAAGAAGATTATGCTAAATGGAAAATTTTTGAAATTCCTATCATTACTATAGCTAAAGAAGAAGTAGGGAATGTAGCTACTCAATCAGTCGTTGCTCTAGCTATAGCTGCTTATATGAGCAAATGCATTGATATTGATGCATTAAAACAAACTATGCTTGATATGGTACCTGCAAAAACTAAAGAAGCAAATGCCAAAGCTTTTGATTTAGGTATAGAATACGCTAAAAAAGCACAAGTAGTTTCTTGATTTTTCAAGAAACTCTTCTTATAAAATAATATTTATTAAATTATCGTTATAATATTTTCCATTTTAAGCAAAAAGGTAAAATAATGAAAGAGCTAAATGGCTCGCAAATGATTTGTGAAGCATTAAAAGAAGAAAATGTTAAAGTAGTTTTTGGTTACCCTGGTGGTGCGGCTTTAAATATTTATGATGAAATTTATAAGCAAACCCATTTTAAACACATTTTAGTAAGACACGAGCAAGCAGCCTTGCATAGTGCTGATGCTTATGCTAGAATGAGTGGTGAGGTTGGTGTGGCAGTAGTTACAAGTGGACCTGGTTTTACTAATACAGTTACAGGTTTAGCCACTGCTTATAGTGATTCTATACCTTTGGTTTTAATTTCAGCTCAAGTTGCAAATTCTTTAATAGGAACAGATGCTTTTCAAGAAATCGATGCTATAGGTATTTCAAGACCTTGTGTAAAGCATAATTATTTAGTAAAAAATATCGAAGAATTACCTAAAATTTTAAAAGAAGCTTTTTATATTGCAACAACAGGTAGAAAAGGGCCTGTGCATATTGATATACCTAAAGATGTTACTGCTGCTATAGGTAAATGGTATTATCCTAAAGAAATTTCTATGAAAACTTACAAACCAACCTATAAAGGAAATATCAAGCAAATTAAAAAATTAGTAAGTTTGATTAAAAATGCTCAAAAACCTTTATTTTACCTAGGTGGAGGTTGTATAGCTTCTAATGCTAGTGATGAATTAAGAGAATTGATTCATTTTTGTCAAATTCCTGCAGTTGAAACTTTGATGGCTTTAGGGACTTTAAGAAGTGATGATGAGCTTAATTTAAAAATGGCAGGTATGCATGGGAGTTATTGTGCAAATATTGCTTTAAGTGAGTGTGATTTGCTCATTGCTGTGGGTGCTAGATTTGATGATAGGATTACTGGTAAAACAAGTGAGTTTGCTAAGGGAGCAAAAATCGTTCATATTGATATAGATCCAAGTTCTATTTCTAAAATTATCGAAGCGCATTTTCCTATAGTTGGAGATATTAAAAGTGTTATTTTAGATACCTTAGAAGAATTAAAAAAAGAAAGTTTTGACAATACAAAATACCAAGAATGGTTTAAAACTTTACAAAGATACCAGCAATTATATCCTTTAATCTATGAAGATAGTGATGAAGTTTTAAAACCTCAATGGGTTATAGAAGAATGTGCTAGATTGGCTCCGGATGCAAGGATAATTACTGATGTAGGACAACATCAAATGTGGGTAGCGCAATTTTATCCTTTTAATTATGCAAGACAACTTGCAACAAGCGGTGGACAAGGAACTATGGGGTATTCTTTACCGGCTGCACTTGGAGCTAAATTAGCTGTGGGTGAAGAAGTGGTAATAAATTTTGTAGGCGATGGTTCTTTTTTAATGAATATCCAAGAGCTAATGACAGCAAGTGCCTATGGAATCAAAGTGATTAATATCATTTTAAATAATTCTTTTTTAGGTATGGTAAGACAATGGCAAAGTATGTTTTATAAAGAAAGATTTTCTAATACAGATTTAACAAGTCAACCTGATTTTGTTACTATTGCTAAAGGTTTTCATTGTGAGGGTTATAATGTCTTTAATAAAGAAGAATTTCAAAAAGCTTTTAAAGCAGCCTTAGAATCTAAAAAAACTTGTGTTTTAAATGTAGCTATAGATCGTTATGAAGATGTATTACCTATGGTGCCTGCAGGTGGAGCAATCTATAATATGATTTTACCTAGCTATAAAAACAAGGATAAAAAATGAAAAGAAGAGTAATTTCTGTCATTGTATTAAATGAGCATGGGGTATTATCACGCGTTGTTGGGCTTTTTTCAGGACGCGGTTATAATATAGAATCTCTTACAGTTGCACCACTTGATGATAAAGAATTCTCAAGGATTAATATCGTTACTCTAGGCGATGAAAAAGTTTTTGAGCAAATTATTAAACAACTACATAAACTCATACCTACTTATAAGGTGATTGATTCTAGTGATTTTATAGAAAAAGAAACAGCTTTGGTAAAGATTGCTTTAAATGAAAATTTTGCGGGCTTAGATGCTATATTAAAAGCTTATAATGGCAGTGTAACTTATAGTGATGATGAGTTTATTATAGTAATGGCAAGTGATAATGCAAAAAATATTGATAACTTTTTAAAAACCATGAAAAAGTATAATCCTATTAGTGTAGTTAGAAGTGGTTCTATTTTAATGGAGGTAAAATGAAAATTAGTGAAATTGCTAAATTTTTAGGCATAGAATATTGTGGAGATGATATAGAAATTACAGCTTTAAATTCATTAAATAATGCAAGTTTTACTGAACTTAGTTATTGTGATGGAGAAAAAAACTCTAAAAAAATTGCAAGTAGTGGAGCTGGGGCTATATTAGTCTCAAAAGAATTTGAAAATTTAGTTTCAAAAGATTGCATTAAGCTAGTCGTTGATAATCCACATTTATCTTTTGCGCTTTTAAGTAAACTTTTTGCCAAACCTTTAATCTCTAGTGAAAAGAAAAATTCTAAAATTGCTAAAAGTGCCAAGATTATGCCAAATGTTTATATAGGCGAAAATGTCCAAATAGCTGATCATGTGGTGATAATGGCAGGTGCTTATATAGGTGATAATGTAAGTATAGGTGAATATACTATAATCCATCCAAATGTTGTGATTTATAATGATACTAAAATAGGTAAAAAATGTCATTTACTGGCAAATTGTGTTATAGGTAGTGATGGTTTTGGTTATGCGCATACAAAAAATGGCGAGCATTATAAGATTTATCATAATGGGAATGTTATTTTAGAAGATTTTGTGGAAGTTGGAGCTTGCACGACTATCGATAGAGCGGTTTTTGAAAGCACTATCATAAAGCAAGGCACAAAGATTGATAATCTTGTTCAAGTAGGGCATAATTGTGAAGTAGGGGAGAATTGTCTTATAGTGGCTCAAAGTGGAATTTCAGGCTCAAGTATTTTAGGTAAAAATGTCACTATGGGTGGACAAAGTGCTACAAGCGGGCATTTAGAAATAGGAGATTTTGCTACCATAGCCGCAAGAGGTGGGGTCACTAAAAATTTAGAAGGTGCTAGGGTTTATGGTGGTTTTCCTATTATGCTTCAAAAAGATTGGTTGAAATTTCAAGCAAAAATTATCACAGCTTTTAGGGATAAACATGAGTAAAAAAATATTTAAAACTATAGAATTACATGGCAGTAAAAGCGGAGAAATAAGTCTTTGTAATCTTTCTAATCCTTATGGTATAGGAAGTAATGATGTCTTAAGTATAGGTGTGGCTTTAAAAAAAGAAAATGGAATAGATTGGAAAATTCATGTTCCTTATGAAAATTTAAAAGATCTTATTCTAGCACTTCAAGAAATAGAAAAAAGTAAAGCCTAGTTTAAAAACTAGGCGTATTTAAATCCCGTTTTCTTCCTGCACTTATAATTAAAACAAAATTAAGTACAATCAAAATATACACAAAAGTCGGTATAGGAAAAGCATCACCATTTGCATAAGAATGAAGTCCAGAAAGGTAAAAATTTACTCCAAAATAAGTCATTAATATGGTATAAAAGGCTAAAACACTAGCACTTGCAAAAACAAAAATAAAATAAGTTTTAAAAATAAATCTTAAGTGCAATACCATAGTATAAACTACAATGGAAATCAAAGCCCAAGTTTCTTTTGGATCCCAACCCCAATATCTTCCCCAGCTTTCATTAGCCCAAACTCCGCCTAAAAAATTTCCTATTGTGAGCATTGCAAGTCCTATTATCATAGACATTTCATTAACACAGTGTAGTTTGATGATGTTTAAATCTATATTTTTATTTTTACCCCTTAAAGCAAAAAGAATTAAACTCAAAATTCCTATAATAAAACAAAGTGCTAAAAATCCATAGCTTGCTGTTATAATTGAAACATGAATGTTAAGCCAATATGATTTTAAAACAGGTACTAAATTTCCAATTTGAGGATCCATAAAGCCAAGATGAGCTACAAAAAGTGAAATACCTGCTAAAAAACTAGCCCCACATAAAGCCAAGAGTGATTTTCTAAAAAATATCACAGCACTTATCGCACAAGCAAAAGCGATATAAATCATACTTTCATAAGCGTTACTCCAAGGAGCATGCCCACCTACATACCAACGAATGATTAAAGCTAGTGCATGTATGATTACACACATGCTTAAAATGATGTAAAAAAATCTATATACAAAGGCAGATAAAGCAATATTTTTTAATATAGTATAAAAACTTAAAAAGAAAAACACTAACGCAAAGCTAATATAAACAAAAGTTAGATTATCAAAGATATTATAATGATTAAGTAGTATTTCAAGATTTAATCTTTCTTTTGGCGGTAAAACACTGCTTCCATAGTGATTTTGAAAATCTTTTAAAGATTGTAAAATTTCATTTGCATCTTGCCATTGATTATTTTCAATACCATTGCGAACTTGTAAAAAATAGCTAACTAAAAGCATTTGCAAACGCTCAACATCTTCTTTTGCAAAGGGTAAAATTTGCACTGGTGAGTACCATTTTAAACTTTGCTCATTAATATCAGGAAAAATAGTCAAAACTTGACCGCTATAAATATAATATGCATGATTTATTTTTTCATCTAAGGCTAGCAAATCTTTATCAAAGCTAGTTCTTAATGAAGGCTTTTTGCGGTTAGCTTCTTCAATATAATTGCTAAGCTTATATACTCCATTATCAAACACATCATCAAATGCTATGTATTTTTCATTTATATCTGCGCCTATTAATTCTCTTAGCTTGCTTGTTTTGGTAGCTATCATTTTGATTTTTCTAAATTCTTTAGGATAAATCATCATTGCTAGAAAAATTTGATCATAGTGAAGATTTAAAAATTTTTCTTTTTGAGTGATTTTATAAACAAATTCCATTGCTAAAGTATCTAAAGGTTTGATTCTACCATTATGATCTTGCACAAGTAATTTTGCAAAATTTAAAGAATGCTCATAGGAATTCTTTTGTAAATTTGAGAGTAAATTTAAAATTTCATTTTTATTTTCTTGTGCAAAAAGCGGAGTTTGTAAATTTGCAAAAAGCAAAATAAGCAATATAAAACTTTGGCCTTTTTTTAAATAAACACTTAAACGATGAAATCTTGAGTTTTTATCAAATAAAACCCATAAAAATCCTAAAATCAATAAAGTATAACCTATATAAGTAGGGATTTTACCAGGATCTTTATTAACTGAAAGTATAGTGCCTTGCTCATCTTGATCATAAGAGCTTTGAAAAAATCTATATCCACCATAATCAAGAACATTATTCATAAAAATATCATAATCTAAGTTAATATTATTTTGCTCATCTATGATTTGAATTTTTGAAGTGTAAGAAGATGGACTCATAGAGCCTAAATAACGCTCTAGTATAAAATCTTTTAAGTGTAATGCAAAAGGAAGCTTAATTTCTCTTGGTCCCCAATTGATAGTAAAATCTTTTCCTTGTAAGTTAAAATGCACTGCTTGTTTGTTTGTAAAATTTGGATTTAAGATTATTTGTGTATTTGCTTTTTGATAAGTAATATTTAATTTTAAGCTAGCAGGTGTGATAGAATCTTTTTGTGGAGTATATTTGATAGAGCTTATGATTAATTTTTCGCCATTTAGGTCTATAGTTTTTTCAAAATGCTTTTGAGTTAGCGGGGTAAAGCTAATAGGAAATTCAAAACTAGCATTAGTATCAAAATCAGTAATTTTTATAAATTCTTCTCTAGTAACTATGGTGCTAGAGCTTTGATTTTCTCTTATATGCATTCCACCTTCTAAGCCAAAATATCTAGTAAGTCCAGCACCGATTAAAATCACTATAAAAGATAAATGTAAAAGTAAGATAGAGTATTTTTTCTTTTGAAAAAGCTTATTATAAAATATCACTCCGATTAAATTTAAACCTAGTAATAAATGCAACATATCAAACCAAGCATTATTATAAATCAAAGCTTTAGCTGTGCTAATACCAAAATCATTTTCTATGAAAGTTGCTACAGCGCAAGCTATAGCATATATGCTCATTAGTAAAAAACTCATTGCAAAAGAAAAAAAATACTGCATTTTTAACCTTTAAATATTATTTTCTTTATAAAAATGTATAAGTTTTTGTGCTATGGTTGCTTCGTCTAAATTTTGATTTTCTTTTTGGTTTAAAAACTCCATTGTAGCGCTTAATCTTTTTGCACTAATAAAACCAGGATAATTTAGCAAAGTTTGGCTGTTTTTGTTTAAAATTACAATAGTAGGGGTGGCTACTATATTATAGATACTAGAAAGTTCAGCTGTACTTAAATCACTTTTATGGTTTTTATAAAATGTATGAATTTTTTTATAGCTTATATTTATATAATAAGAGCTGTATTTTTCTTTTATAAGTTCTTGTATTTTTTTATCATTCTTAATTTCTTCTTTTAATTTATCACAATATAAGCAGTGATTTGCACTGAAAATGATTAAAATGTTTTTATCATCACTTTTTATATTTGCATTATCTTTAAATAAATGAGCTATTTCTTCATAAGATTTTTTATCTAAATCATTTGCTTTTTGCAAATTTTCTTTAGAAAATTGTGTGCCACTTGAGATTAAATTAGAATCAAGTTTTTCTTCATTAGAACAAGCTATAAAAAAAATACTTAAAAAACTAAGTGTGAGTATTATTTTAAACATTTAAAATCCTTGAAAAAGTTAGGAAAAGTCCTTATTCGCTATTATAGCGAATAAGGTTATAAGATAGTGTTAAAGAAAGTATAAAGCATTAAAAATAAAAATACCAAACCAGTGATTAGCATTGCAAATCCTGCAAGTTTAGCTAGCCATTGATATGCTTTGAAGTTACTTTTATTTTCATATAAAGTGCTTAATTTTCCACTTTCTTTTAAGCGTTTATACCATACGCTTCTTTCTTGTTTAATCTCTTCTTCACTAATACTTCCTGAAAAAATCACCATATCCATAGGGAAGCGATCTGCTCTAAAATGTGTATTAAAGAAGTGAATTGCAAAAATAAATCCTGTAGCAAGTAAAGCTTCATCAGAGTGAAGTAGGGTTGCTAAGTTGATTGCTTCACCTGGTAAAAATTTACCAAAGAAAGCAGGAAACCATAAAATAAGACCTGAAATACCAATGATAAACATACCCCAAAATACTGCTAAATAATCAAATTTTTCCCAATAAGTCCAGCGGTCAAATTGCGGTCTTGGTCCAAAACCAAAAAACCATTTAAAATGATCTTTCATATCTTTAAAATCTTGCCAATTTGGCATTAAAGAATCAGGACCAAAAGTAGCTTTTAAAACTTTCATAAAGCTTATTTTACCAGTTATTGGATCTCTTGCTACATCACGGCGTTTCCAATTTACAATGATGATTTCTCCAATGTGAGAGAAAAATACTGCAAACATTACTATGGCTGAAATATGATGTATGGTTGCTGCGTTAATGATATCTCCACCCATTAAATCAATCATAGGTTTAGCCCACGCTGAATCATAGAATTTTTGTGGTAAGCCTGAGAATGCAAGACCCAAAAAGCTAGCTGCCATAAAGAAATGCTGAATTCTATGGAAAGTACTAAATCTTCTTACTCTTACTTTATCTTCATGTGCTGCCTTTCTTGCTTCTTTCCATTCTTTAGGATATTTTATACGCATAGCAATTAAACGCAAGCACCAAAGTATAGTATGAGCTCCAAAGAAAACAAACACAGAAATCACTAAAATAGTCATGAATATATAAGCACCATGTAATCCAGGATATTTTTCGCCATCGCTATGATCAGCATGCGCCATCCAATTTACGAAATTTTCATTTGCATTTGGGTGGCATGATTTGCAAGTTTGAACACGGTTAATCGGCGAGAGAGTTGAGCTTCTTTCGCTTGATTTTAATATATTGTGTTTACCATGACAATCAGAACAAGTAGCAACACTTGGAGTTTCACCTGGCGTACTTAATACCATACCCTTACCATGGAAAGTCATATGAAAAGTTGTGCTTTTTTGTTTATGGCATTGTGCGCACTTTTGATCGACTAATTGTTTTTGTGAATAAATTCCTGAATGTTTTGGAGTGATATGAACAGAGTGACAAGTCGCACAAGATGGTTTTTCTTTTTTCTTTTGTGTATCTTGAGTAGGTAAGAACTCTTGCACCCCATGAGCGCTTTTTGCCAAAGCATTGCTTGCTTTTTCATGGCAAGTTGCACATTTTTGATTGATTAAGTTTTTACTTGCTGCAATATCAGCTCTAATGCCTTTGCCTTTTTGAGCATGACAATCACGACAAGATGGGGTGTTGCTAAATTTAAATCTTGAGTGGATAGTATCTTTAAACTCGATAATTTCTTTAGCTTTTTCCCATTTAACTGTGTCTATTTTTTCAACTTTTCTACCTGAGGTTACCCATGATTCAATACCATCAAGCATTACAACAGAGTTCTTATAGCCAAGTTCTATAGCAACTGCAGCAGCTTGAGAAGCTTCAAATCTAAAACGATTTAAACCATAAAATACTAAATTTGCATTTTTATCATTAGGTAATAAATTTTGCCAATTTTCCACATAGGTTGATATGGAATTAGGTATATAGCCATTAGCTTGTCTATCTTGCTCTGAATTGACATCAAAAAAATAAGTATTGTTTTGATCTAGCATTTCTTGAGCTTGTGCTAAGCTAATACTTTTTACACCTTCTATTGATCCTATTTCTCCATTAGCTTCAGCAAAAATAAATCCTGATGGCATAAAAAGAGTAAAAAGGACAATAAAAAGTCGAGTGATTAAATTTTTCAAGACTAGCTCCTTATTTTAAGGAAGAATTTTTCATTCTTCCTTTGTTTTATTTACCATTTAGGATATTTTGTGCTTCTTGGATATAAATTAAAGCTTCTTCTATGATTTTCTTAGAATAAGCAGGTCCATGAACACCCCAAGAACCATCTTTTTCTAGTCTATCAGCTATGGCTTGAGCTTGATTTGTTAGGCTTAGTACTTTTGATTTTTGCTCTACTGAAAGTTTGGTTTTTTCAGCAAAAGTTTTATCAATATTTGCTATACCTTTTCTAATTTTCTCATAGCCTTCTTTAACAGGGTTTTGCCACTCCATTACTTTATCATAAATCATTTCTTGATTGCTAAAGTGAAGTTTTTCAGGCAAGGTTGATTGCACAGGACTGTGACAACCACTTGCACCAGGACCCATTAGATTAATATCACTAAAACTAGTTCTACCACAACTCCACATTAAATCAAGGAAAAATCTACCTTCATCATCTCTAGCTATAGTCCATCCACCAACTTTAGGCGATCTTTCTTTGCCTTCTGGTGGATTAAGTGTTTTTGCTGTTTTATCTACTTTGATATTCCAAATATGCGAAGCTCTAACATTATCAAATCCACCTTTATCAGGGTTTTGAACCGCTCCAAAGTTTTCACAACTCATCATATTTGGCATGTGACAAGCTGTACAACTATCTTTTGCATGAATTCCGCCTTTTTTGAAAAAGCTTGCTTGGGTTTCATGGCAATCTTTACAAGTTTTTTTAAGTTTTGTTTTAGTATAACCACTTTTCCAATCATTAAAAGTTACTTCATGCGGATCATGACAAGTATTACATCTCATACCTTTATCATAGTGTGCTGAAGAATACATTTGAGCACCTTCTGTTCCACACGCAGGACAACTTGATTTAAAATATGCGTTGAAAGGTTTTCTAGGATTGATTTTAGCATCGGTTTCATTGTATGAAAATCTTTGATGACATCTTTCACAATTTGATGGCATACCCGCACCTCTTGCTCCATAAAGATGCGCTCCAGCCCCATGGCATTCCTCACAAGTAATACCTTTTGAGATGGTATGTTTTTGAAGTTCTTTTGGGTTACCTAGTGCTTTATAAAATTCTTCTTTGCTTTTAAAATCAAATTTAAAAGTATGACAGGTTTCACAATATGCAGTAGCAGGTTGGAAAACCGCTTTTTCTTTATAAGTTGCAGCATAAGAGTTTGTTCCCCATACTTGAGAGCCATTTCCTCCAAAATCTTCCATTTTAGTAGGAAAACCAGGTGCAAAAGCAGCTATTTTTTGTGCCATTTCAGGGGTTAAAAATTCACTCCAAAGTCTTGAGAATTGATTACCTCCAGCAGTTAATTTACCACTTAAATCACTCAAATTTCCATCTTCAACATGGTAAGTTCCACGCACAAGCCATCTATCTATAAAACCATATTTTGTTCTTGGTGTTCCAATGAGAGCATAAACATCATTTGGATAAATTCCATCAGGTAAAATAGTAGCTTGAGAATTATACATAGGTTTTTTCAAACCATCAGCTCCACCAACTTCTTCCATTTCATGCGGAAAACGCACGGTTTTTGCATGGCGAGAGCGTTCCCAAGAAGCATATTGAGCAGGGTGACATTCGCCACATTTTTTTGGACCTACAAATTTATTTGGAAAATCCAAGAAAGATTCATAAGGCAAACGATAGGTAATAGAGGCTTGTTTTAAATCATGCTCAGCAGCAAATTTAGCTCCATTTTGATTTAAAACCCAGTTTTCCGTTCTATCACTATGGGTAAATTTACCTACTAAACGCCCTTCTTTTTCGTATTTAAAAATAGGGTGGTGTTTGTAAAGATAGTCAAAAAATGCATCTTCTTGAGCTACATATCCATCAAGGGTTCTAGGCTCTGAAGAAGCAAAAGCTTGCGAACTCAAACTTATGCCTAAAGCTAGGCAGGCATAGGTGGCAACCTTAGCTAATTTGTGTTTCATAACTTCCCTTTCATGTAGTTTGTTAAAAGATAAAAAAACTCTTATTTATTATCTATTAACTATTAAAGTATAATTGTGACTATTTTTTAATAAAAAATAACTTAAATTTGTATTTAAATTAATATTTTATTAATATAAAGAATAAAAATTATTAACTACAAAAAAGAAGTATTTAGTATATTAAATTCTGCTAATAGTTCCCACCACCTTACCCACGATCAAAAAATCGCCATTTTGATAATGTACATCTGCATAGCTTAAATTAAAAGAATGCAGATAAACTCCACCTTTATTGCTTTTAAAAATTTGTTTGATAAACAAACCATCTCGAGTATTTACCGCAAAAACTCCACCTTCTTTAAAGCTTTTGCTTTTATCTACTAAGCATAAAGAATCATCTTTGATTTCAGGTTCCATGCTATCGCCTACACATGGGATGATATCACAATCTTTAGAGCCAAAAAAATCACTTAGTTTTTCATCTATAATCACTTCTGAAAAACTTACATTATCATTTAAAGCCCCACCTCCCATAGAAGCATTAACATCATAATATTTTAAAACATTATAGTTTAAATCAAGTGTTAAAGTATTACTCTCAAAAGAGTCTTCGTAAAAAAATGCATTGATGTTGATATTTCTTTCATTTAAAAAATGAAGTATTTGTTTATAAGGTATGGAATTTCTAAATTTCATACTATAAAAGGTATCAGGATTGATATTTAGCATTTTAGCTACATCAGAATCTTTGACGTTTTTTATACCTTCTTTTTGGAGTATAAATTTAAGTTTATCAGTAATTTCGTTCATTTGCATGAAAATCCTTTTAAATAAAAAGTATTTTAGCAAATTTACTTTTATTTTGCAAGAATTCTTTTAAATTAAAAGATATTTAGCTTCCATAAATTTGGAAGCTAAAAAATTATTTACTAATTAAGCTTTTAATGTATTGATCTACCATGTATAAGCCATTGCCATTATCGCTTATGAGTTTGATTTTATCTACTATACCTCTAAAAAGCGCTTCTTCTTCGTGTTGTTCGCTTACATACCATTGCAAGAAATTAAAAGTAGAATAATCTTTACTTGAAAGCATAAAATCCACAAGATTATTAATAGAAGCAGTAATGCTTTGCTCATGCTCGAAAGTTTTTTCAAATACATCAAGTAATGATTTAAATTCACTATCAGGTTTTTTAACTTCTTTTAATTCTACTTTAGAATCAGTTTCATTTAAATAAGTGATGAGTTTTCTTGCATGATCACTTTCTTCTCTTGCATGTTCAAACAAAAACGCTCCCGCACCATCAAAACTATGCTCATAGCACCATGAACTCATACTCAAATATAAATTTGCTGCATACATTTCTTTATTAATTTGCTCATTTAATAAAGCCACTACTTCTTTTGAAAGCATTGTTTCTCCTTATGAATTATTTTTGTTATATTAGTTAGAACTACATTAAAAATACATTAATAAGTATATTCATAAAATTATAAATTAATATCAAAAGAAAAAACACTACCTTTTTGTGGGCTAGATTGAATTTTTAAAGAACTTTTGTGTAAAGTGAGTATTTTTTTAACTAAAAACAATCCTAATCCAAAAGAGTTGTTGTGTGTTGAGTTTGCTTTGTAGAATTTTTTTGTTATAAATTTAAGATGCTTTTCTTCTATGCCTATACCTTGATCTATGATAGTAAAATTTTGATTTTTGATGATGATTAACACCTCTTTTTTGCTGTATTTTAAGGCATTGTCTATTAGATTAATGATAACTTGTTCTATGAGAAATTTATCCGCTTTAATAAAGCTTGTTTGGCCTTGAATTTTCAACCTATCATCTCTAAAACTTTCTAATAAATTTTTACTTAAAACATATAGGTCAAATTTTTCTAAATTTAAAGAATCAAAATTAAGATTAAAAACAAAATTGAGTTTGTGTGTTAGTTGGTTGATTTTTACGCTTTGTTTGTGAATTTTTTCAAGTAAAAATAATTTCATATTTTCATCATTAGTTTCTTTTAAAGATTGTAAGCTCAAATCTATAACGCTTATAGGGTTTTTAAGTTCATGCGATATAGCGCTGATTACATTACTAAGTTGAGTATTTTTGGTTTGAATTTTCTTAGCTTGCTTTTTGTTTTTTAATTC
The DNA here is from genome assembly GCF_025773025.1 of Campylobacter sp. CNRCH_2013_0855. NCBI lineage: Bacteria > Pseudomonadati > Campylobacterota > Epsilonproteobacteria > Campylobacterales > Campylobacteraceae > Campylobacter > Campylobacter sp. CNRCH_2013_0855. Next base: position 25,870 of record NZ_JAKMTE010000013.1, read on the forward strand.
TTGTTTGATGAGTAATTTTTTAATTTTCAATAAGCGTAAATTTAAATTTTTTAATTCATAAACGAAATTATATTTTAAAATGAAATTAGTATTTGATTTGATACTTTTAACAAACAATAATAATTCTTGAAAATAATTTTTGAAAAAATTAAACACAACAAAATAAAACACAACAAGTACAAGTAAAAAGAAAGAAAAAATAATAATATTTTTAATCCAAAAATTTTGTACCAAAGAGTGTATTTTAGGGTATACAATGATGATATATTGATAGTTTTTGCAAGTATAAGCTTTAAAATAAATTTCTTTTTGCTTATAAAAATCATGGGTAAAATTAGACTCAAAATGATTTAAAAAATAAGAATAATCTTTTAATGATGAAAAAATAACTTCATCTTGTTTGATGATAAAATCTGCCCTGGTATTTTGAGCAAATTGCTTGATATTATTGGAATTTAATATATCTAATAACTGAAATTGTAAAACATCATTAAGTGTTTTTAGTTTTTGCTCGTAAGTGCTTTTTACCGTAGTGTTAATATAACTTTCATTGAAAAAATAAAACAATATAAAAAAAGCAATACAAAAAAATCCAAGTGTAAAAAGGAAAAATGTTTTTATTTTTAGCACAATTTATAACCCACCGAACGCACTGAAATGATATTTTCCTTAATTTGTGGAATTTTTTGTTTTAATCTTAAAATAGCTGTATTGATTGTCTTATCACTTGTTGTGTCATTTTTCCATACTTGCTCACTTAAAAATTGACGGCTTAGAAGTTGATTTTTGTGATTAAAAAAACACTTGAGTAATTCTACATCTAGGGTTGATAAATTTTCAAATGTATTTGTTTTATAGGTTAATTTTCTCTCTTCTATGTATAAAGTAAAATCTTGATAAGAAATTTGCTCTTTTAGAGTTTTATTTCTTTTAGTTACGGCTTTGATTCTAAATAAAAGCTCATTAAAATCAAAAGGTTTACATATATAATCATCACAGCCTTGCTCAAAACCTTCTAAAATATCTTTTTGTAAAGTCTTTGCACTAAGAAAAATCACAGGCTCCATATAACCTTTTTTTCTTAATTGTTTTATCATCTCTACACTATCGCCACTTGGTAAATTTCTATCCATGATGATTAAGTCTATTTCATTTGTATCTAGAAAATTTTCTAAGTCAAAAAAATCAAAATAGCTATAAATTTTTATATTTTCTTGACTAAGTCTTAGTGTGATTAATTCGTTTAAGTCTTTATCATCTTCTATCAAAATAACATTTAACATATAAAAATTATATCAAAAAATACATGTATCCAAAATGTTTCCAAGTTTTTTTAAATTTTCATTACTTTTTAACTAAGGAGAAAAAATGAAAAAACTTTTAGCTTTAAGTGTAGCTACTTTTGTTAGTCTAAACGCAGCAGAATTAAAAATAGCAGGTTCATCCACTGTCTATCCTTTTACTTCTTTTGTTGCTGAAGAATATGCTGTTATAAAAAATACAAAAACACCTATAGTTGAAAGTCTTGGCACAGGCGGTGGTTTTAAAGTGTTTTGCGAGGGAATTACTGATATTTCTAATGCTTCAAGAGCAATCAAGCCAAGTGAATTTGAAACTTGTAAAAAATCAGGTGTGAGCGATATAGTCGGGATTATGATAGGCTATGATGGCATAGTTTTAGCTCAAAATAAAATCAATGCTCCATTAAATATAAGCTTACATGAGTTATTTTTAGCTTTAGCTAAAGAAATTCCACAAGATGGAAAATTAATCCCAAATCCTTATACAAATTGGCAACAAATCAATAAAAATCTACCAAATAGAAAAATTACAATTTATGGCCCTCCATCTAGCTCAGGAACAAGAGATAGTATAGAAGAACTTGTAATGGTGGATATTTCTAAAAAAATTCCAGAATACAAAGGTGTATATAAAACTATACGCCAAGATGGAGCATTTATACCAAGTGGAGAAAACGATAATTTAATTGTTTCAAAACTTTCTGTTGATAAAGAAGCTTTTGGGCTTTTTGGATACGGATTTTTAGCTAGCAATGATGATAAGATTAATGCTGCTTACATTGATGGTGTAAAAGCTGATGAGAAAAATATATCTGAAGGAAAATATAAACTAGCTCGTTCTTTGTTTATATATATGAATGCTAAGAAAAATCCAGAAGTATTTGAATTTGCAAAAATTTACATGAGTGATGATTTAGCTAAAAGCGGAGCAGAATTAGAAAAAATAGGATTAGTTCCTTTGGATGAAAAAACTTTAAAACAAACCCAAAAACATATAGAAGAAAAAGGTTTATTAACTGATGAGCTTGTTAAAGCAGGGAAAGTTTTTTGATTTAGGATGAAAAATTGATAAAAGAAAAAATAATAAAATTAACGCTTTTTCTTTGTGCTTTTGTTAGTGTAGTAGTAAGCTTTGCTATTATGCTAACTATTTTAGTTGAAGCATTAAAATTTTTTCAAAAAGAAAGTGTATTTACTTTTTTATTTTCAAGTCAGTGGGCAGCAGATGCTGCATTTGTAGGTGCTGATGGAAGTAGCAAGCATGGGGTTTTTGGTGCTTTGAGTTTATTTTGGGGAACTTTTTATATTTCATTGATAGCAATGCTAACAGCCTTACCTTTAGGTGTAATGTGTGCTATTTATCTTGGAGTATTTGCGGGTAAAAAATCTAAAAACTATTTAAAGCCTATTTTAGAAATCATAGCAGGAATTCCTACTGTAGTTTTTGGATTTTTCGCAGCCATAGTTGTAGCTCCATTTATAGTATGGTTTTTTTCTCTTTTTGGTATCAAAGCTAGTTTTCAAAGTGCTTTAGGTGCAGGTTTTATCATGGGTATTATGATAGTTCCTATAGTGGCTTCACTTTCACAAGATTGCATTGAAGCCGTAAGTTTAAAAAGAATCAATGGAGCTTATGCTTTAGGTATGACTAAAAAAGAAGTTGTTTTTGCAGTAATTTTACCAGAAGCAATGCCAGGTATAGTTGCAGCTTGTCTTTTAGGACTTTCAAGAGCTTTAGGTGAAACGATGATTGTTGTTATGGCTGCTTCATTGCGTCCAAATTTAACAATGAATTTTTTAGAAGATATGACAACAGTGACTGTAAAAATAGTAGAAGCATTAAGCGGTGATCAAGCTTTTGATAGTTCTTTGGCTTTAAGTGCATTTTCTTTAGGGCTTGTGCTTTTTATTATTACATTAATCATTAATATTTTTAGCGTTTATTTGATAAATCGCTTCCATAAAAGGAAAAATTTATGAAAAAACTTTTTAAACAAAGAAAAAAAGCTTCAAAAAATTTCAAAAGATTCTGTAAAATGGGACTTTATGTAAACCTTATTTTTCTTTGTATTTTTTTATCAAGTGTGGGGTATCTTGGGATAGGATCTTTTAAGCAAACTTACATTTATGCCCAGGCTGATAGAAATAGCCCTTCATATGAGCTTTTATCGCGTGCTGAACAAAGGAAAATAAGAACGGGTCAAATCAAAGAAAAATCTTGGCTTTTAGCAAATTCTGAAGTTGATCAATATATGAAAAAAAACTACAATAAATTAAGCGATGAGCAAAAAAAATTAGTTGATGAATTAGTTCAAAAGCAAGAAATCAAACTAAGTTTTAATACAAATTTTTTCCTTAATGGAGACTCTAAATCACCTGAAAATTCAGGAATCTTTGCTTCTGTGGTTGGAACTTTGCTTGTAATGTTAGTATGTATGGCTGTGAGTATCCCAATAGGAGTTGGAGCAGCTATTTATTTAGAAGAATTTGCTCCGCAAAATGTATTTACGCATTTTATAGAAGTGTGTATTAATAACCTTGCTAGTATTCCTAGTATTTTATTTGGACTTTTAGGACTTGGGGTGTTTATTAATCTTTTTGGGATGCCGCGTTCTAGTGCTTTAGTCGGGGGACTTACTTTGGCTATTATGAGTTTGCCTATTATCATTGTTTCAACTAAAGCTGCCTTAAAAAGCGTGGATATTAATATGAAAAATGCAGCATATGCTTTAGGTATGACTAAAATTCAAATGATAAAAGGCATTATGCTGCCTTTGGCAATGCCTATGATTTTAACAGGTTCTATTTTAACTTTAGCAGGAGCTATTGGCGAAACTGCACCTTTAATGATTATAGGTATGATAGCTTTTATACCTGATGTAGCAAACTCAATTTTTGCACCAACAAGTGTTTTACCTGCTCAAATTTTTTCATGGTCAGCTATGCCAGAACGCGCATTTTTAGAAAGAACAGCAGCAGGGATTATAGTGCTTTTATCTCTTTTGGTGATTTTAAATTTAGCAGCAATACTTTTAAGAAGATATTTTCAAGGAAAATTAAAATGATAGCAAAAACAACAAATCTAAATTTATTTTATGGTAAAAAACAAGCTTTGTTTGATATTAATATTGAAATTCAAAAAAATAAAATCACAGCTTTAATAGGTGCTTCAGGCTGTGGAAAATCCACATTTTTGCGTTGTTTTAATAGGATGAATGACAAAATAGCAAAAGTAGATGGTCTTGTTGAGATTGATGGGAAAGATGTTAAAAATCAAGATTTAGTCGTGCTTAGAAAAAAAGTTGGAATGGTATTTCAACAACCTAATGTTTTTGTAAAAAGCATTTATGATAATATTTCTTATGCTCCAAAACTCCATGGGATGATTAAAAACAAAGATGAAGAAGATGCTTTAGTGGAGGATTGTCTTAAAAAAGTAGGACTTTTTGAGGAGGTAAAGGATAAGCTAAAGCAAAATGCTCTAGCACTTTCAGGCGGTCAACAACAACGCCTTTGTATAGCAAGAGCTTTAGCCATAAAGCCAAAATTATTACTTTTAGATGAACCAACTTCTGCACTTGATCCTATATCTTCAAGCGTTATAGAAGAGCTTATCAAAGAATTAAGTCATAATCTTTCCATGATTATGGTAACACATAACATGCAACAAGCTAAGCGCGTGGCTGATTATACTGCGTTTTTTCATTTAGGAGAACTTGTAGAATTTGGAGAGAGTAAGGAATTTTTTGAAAATCCAAAAGAAGAAAAAACAAAAGCTTATTTAAACGGAGCTTTTGGGTAATTTTTATTTATTTAGAAATTTTGATGATATAATTAATCAAAATTTCTAAAAGGCTTAATATGCTCATAAATCAAACTTATTTCATAGATTCTTGTAATGATGTAGAATTAAATATAAAAAGAGAAAGTAAATTAGAATATAGAATCACTTATGATGATAGTAAAGAAATGAAAGCTATTGTTTTTATGATAGGTGGCGCAGGTTCTAATGCAGATATTTATTTCCTTGAGAGCTATAGACAATTTATAGCTAAAAAATTTGATGTAGTAGTAATTCATGTTTTTCATCATTGTTTTTGTATGCATCGTTCTTTGCAAGATAAATATAGCGCAAAAGCTATTATTTGTGAAGACGATCTTAGATTTCTTAAAAGAGCATTAGAAG
>NZ_JAKMTE010000014.1:0-26961 GCF_025773025.1 Campylobacter sp. CNRCH_2013_0855
GAGGAGGCTGCGAATATTTGCTTATAACATGTAGTAGAGTTTTTAGTAAAAATGAAAATAAGTTATTATAAAAAATGTGGGAATTTTGTGTCAAATATAAAGAAAATAATATTTTAAATATAGATAATAAATAAGAAAGTAAAAGAAAAACAAATAATTAAAGATAAAATATGATTAGATAAATTTATGATCAAAATATATGAAAACAATAATATTGATTATATTGTAAGATAATATAAATATATTATCTTTTTTGTTTATTAAGAAGATTCACACTTAGTAAAACAATAAAACTAAAAATTAAAAGTATGAGACTATAAATATGAGCTGTGATAAAATCTAAATTTTCCATACTTTCATATATAGCAATACTAGCCACTTTTGTTTCTCCGCTTAAAGAACCACCTATCATTAATACTATACCAAACTCACCCATAGTATGTGCAAAACTTATTACCAAAGCACTGAGTATAGCTGGTTTGATACTAGGTAAGATTACTTTTAAAAGTGTAATGAAAGAATTTTTTCCTAAAGAAAAACTAGCTTCTATAATATTTTTAGAAATCATAGACATTGCATTATATAAAGGATTAAACATAAAAGGTAAAGAATAAATACAACTTGCTATCACCAAACCTTCAAAGGTAAAAGCTAAGGTGATATTAAAGTGTTTCTCTAAAAATTCTCCAAAAAAAGAGTATTTTGAAAATAAAATCAATAAGTAAAAACCAACAACAGATGGTGGTAAAACCAAAGGTAAGGTTATTATAGTTTCTAGAATTTTTTTTGCTCTAAATTGCTTAAAAGTAAAAACCCAAGCAAGGGGTATGCAAAAACAAAACAAAATTATACAAGTAATAATAGAAAGTTTTATGGAAACTAAAAAAGGTGTCCAATCTATGCTTAATAATAATTGTGTCATTATTAAAACTTTCTCAAGTCAATAAGACTTGAGATTATTTTCCCAAATTTGGCTCCATTTCTATAATTTTCCAAGGAAGTCCTTGAGTATTCAACTCATCCATAAAAGGATTAGCGTCAAATTCTTCCATGTTAAACACACCTTTTCCTTGCCAAATTCCTTTAGCGATTAGCTTTGTTCCTATCATTGCAGGAACTCCAGTAGTATAACTCACAGCTTGCGCTCCAGTTTCTTTAAAGCATTCTTCGTGATTACAAACATTGTAAATATAAACTTGTCTATCTTTTCCATTCTTTACACCACGAATCACACAACCTATATTAGTATAACCTTTGGTGCGAGGGCCTAAACTAGCAGGATCAGGAAGTAAGGTTTTTAAAAATTCTATTGGTATTATTTCTTTACCTTGATGCATAATAGGTTTAATACCCAGCATACCAACATTTTCAAGACATTTCATATGAGTTAAATAACTTTGTCCAAAAGTCATAAAAAATCTTATTCTTTTTAAACCTTTGATATTTTTTACTAAGCTTTCAAGCTCTTCATGATAAAGTAAATAACTATCCTTTACCCCTACTTCAGGATAATCCCACTCCATTTTTATTTCCATAGGTTCAGTTTCTATCCATTTTCCATTTTCCCAGTAACGACCTTTAGCAGAAACTTCTCTTAAGTTAATTTCAGGATTAAAATTAGTTGCAAAAGCATAGCCATGATCGCCTGCATTACAATCTAATATATCTATATAATGAATTTCATCAAATAAATTTTGCTGTGCATAAGCGCAAAATACATTAGTAACACCTGGATCAAATCCACTACCTAAAAGTCCTAAAATTTCTGCTTGTTTAAACTTATCATTTCTTGCCCATTGTTCTTTATATTCAAATTTAGCTAAATCAGGATGTTCATAATTTGCAGTATCTACATAGTGGATGTTAGTTTGAATACACGCATCCATTAAAGTAAGATCTTGATAAGGTAAAGCCACATTTAATAAAATTTCAGCTCCTGTTTTTTTGATAAGTTCTACAACAGCAGCAGTGTCATCTGCATCTATTTGCTCAGTTTGAATTTCTATACCTAAACGCTCTTTTATAAAAGCTGCTATTTCATCACATTTACTTTTGGTTCTACTTGCTAGAGTTATTTTGCTAAAGACATCACTATTCATTGCACATTTTACAGTCGCAACACGGCTTACACCACCTGCACCTATAATCAAAAGATTTTTCATTTATTTTCCTTTATTTTTATACTAAATAATTTTTCTATTTCATTACAAAACCATTTTCGTCTATTTTTCATTGAATCTTCATTCCATTGTGTTATTTCTTTTTTTTCATAATTGTTTATAATTATTTGAGTAATTAAAAAAGAGCTTTGCTTTTTATCTTTTCCCTCGCCTTTGTAAATTTCTATTTTTTTATCAAATGGTTTATTACCAGCATCTATATTTTTTTTATCTTTTAATAATGTTAAATTACAACAGCTATTTAAATAATTATCAGCAATCTCTTTATTTATATGAGGATAAAATTTTTCATATGATTTTGGTAATATATGTTCTATATGAGCTTGTTCTAAATCAATAAATTCTCTTTGTTCGCTATCATCTTGATTATATTCTATTAAAATCAGTAATGGTTTAATCCATTTATTATGATTATATATATCTTTATTTAATATATTTTCCACAGCTTTCTTTTCTACTTCGTCTTTATTATATTTATTTACTAAAATTTCATTTATTTCTAATATATCTTTATTGTCTTTTATCATATTTATTAATTGAAAAGAGATTTGTTTTATTTTTGATAAAGTGTAACCAGCAATCCAATATAAATAATAAAATTTTCTAAGTAAAATTAACAATTTTAAATGATCTTTATATTTGGTATGCAAAGAAGTCATTATAACTGCTATAGGATGTATTGTCCATGGTAAATACCAAAAAGAATTTACAATTTTGTTATTATTATTAAACAAATCATTTACATATTCATCACAAAAATTTTTAAATTCATCAATAATTTCTTTAGTTGTTTTTCCTTTGAATTGATTTTCTAATTCTACATGCAATGATTTTTTAGGATTACTACCTAGCAAGAAATACCCAAATAATGTAAACATATTTTCCATAGATATCTTTTGGTAATCACCTGTTTTGGATAATATAGTTTCAATTTCTTTCCAAACCATAATAAACGAATTTTCTTCGTTTTTAGCGTATTGCAAATCATCTTTATTTTCTTCGTATATTTTATTTATTAAAATACTTTTAATTAAGTCTAATTGGGTTAAATCAAGACCCCTATCATTAATCGTTTGAAATAATTTAATTGCGGTATTTAAATTACTACAAATAATTTTAATCAATAACACTTTATTAAAAAGATAATTAACAAAGTTATTAATTTCATCTTGATTTATATCTAATAAGCATTTTAATTTTTCATAAATTATCACAGCTGTATTTTTATATTTAAATTTAGGGTCATCTAGTTTTATTTCTTTTTTACTAGGTTTTTTAAAACTTTGTATATTATTATTATTATTATTATTTAAAAATAATAAATCAAAATCGTTTTTATATTGTGGATTTTGTGAAAATTTTAATCTTTGAAAATGATTGTTTATGTATATACATTGTTCAATTCTTTGTATGTTTATATCATCTGGATTTTTGTATTCTTCATTGATATTTTTAAAACAATCTCTCAAAACACAAAATAATATCATTAATGTAGTAATTCTTTGTTGCCCATCAATTACTTCATATTCATAATTATCACTTGATTGTTTTGTAACAACTATAGAGCCTAAAAAATAATTTTCCCCTTCATCATACTGGTTATTTTTATATGCTTCATATATATCATCAAATAATTGTTCAACCTGCTCATCTTCCCATTTATATGGTCTTTGATAATTTGGTATTTTGTAAATATTATTACTACTAAATATATCTACAATAGATTTACTATCTACTTCAAATTCTTTCATATTAAACAACCTTTTTTCATAAAAAATTAAAATTCAGATATTATTATACAATATTTATTAAAACATAAAAAAGAACTTTGTTTTTAATTTTTTAGTATTAAATTATACAATAGCAATCTTTTTATACACTATAATTATTTAAATATTATCTTTAATTAATATAAAATTTTAGCAAAATTTCATTTACTGAAATTAATTTAAGTATAAATTCAACTACTACTTTCGTTAAACGTCGTAATTTTACTTTTGGTTAAGATAAATATATTTTAATTGTTATCGTAGATTAATCTCATCTATATACAAAATATTTTCGATAAAAAATAATATTTTAGATATTTACATCATTTAAATATATTTTAAATTATAAAAATAATATTTTTATAATGTTTTTTTAAAATAAAACAAGTAAAATGATAGTTTTTTAAATTTTTTAAGGACACTTATGAATTTACAAAGTGTAGAACTTTCTTATCCTATTGTTATTACTTTTATTGCCTATGCATTTTTAATGCTTTTTATAGGTTTTTATTTTTACAAAAAAAATCAAAACAGTAAAGATTATTTTGTTGGTAATGCCTCCATGGGGCCGGTAATATCTGCCTTAAGTGCAGGTGCTTCTGATATGAGTAGTTGGCTTTTAATGGCTTTTCCTGGTGCTTTATATGCAGCTGGTTTAGGACAAATTTATATAGCTATAGGCTTAAGTTTTGGTATGTTTTTAAACTGGACCTTTGTTGCTAAAAGATTAAAGATTTTTTCTCAAATAGCCAAAGAATGCATTACAATTCCTGATTTTTTTGAAAGTCGCTTTCATGATGATAGGCATATTTTAAGAAGCATTTGTGCAATAGTTATTTTGGTATTTTTTACTATTTACATCAGCGCTGGATTAGTAAGTGGTGCTAAGCTTTTTGAAAGTGTATTTAATTTACCTTATATTTTTGCCTTAAGCATTGGATTTTTAGTTGTTGTTTTATATACTTTTTTAGGTGGCTATAAAGCCGTATGTTGGACTGATATGATACAAGGACTTTTAATGATGAGTTCATTAATCATCATTCCTTTTGTAATGATTTTTGAACTTGGTGGCTTTGGCGAAGCCTTTTCTACTATAAATGATGTAAAGCCCCAAGCCTTTGGCCTAGACGGTGGTGGTTGGTTGGTCGTAGTATCAACCCTGGCATGGGGACTTGGTTATTTTGGCCAACCTCACATTTTAATTCGCTTTATCTCTATAAAAAATGTAAAAGAAATTCCTACTGCAACTTTTATAGGCATAACTTGGATGGTAATTTCTTTATTTGGTGCTGCTATGATAGGATTTTTAGGTATTGCTTATATAGCTAAATTTAATCTTACTTTAAATGACCCTGAAAGAATATTTATCGTAATGTCTCAAGTGCTTTTTAATCCTTGGGTGGCAGGAATTTTACTCAGTGCGATTTTAGCAGCTATTATGAGTACTGCAAGTTCTCAACTACTAGTGTGTGCTTCTAGCTTGGTGCAAGATTTTTATACACAAATCTTAAAAAGAAAAACAAATGATAAAAATATTACTTTATTATCACGTCTAGGTGTTTTAGCTGTTGCTTGTGTAGCTTTTGTACTTTCACTTGATACACAAAGTCAAATTTTAAGTATAGTTTCTTATGCTTGGGCAGGTTTTGGAGCTAGTTTTGGAAGTGTTATTTTATTTTCTTTATTTTATAAAAATATGAGTAAAGAAGGTGCGATAGCTGGAATGGTTAGTGGAGCTTTAACCGTTATATTTTATAAACATTTTGGTTCAAATTTTATAGCAATTTATGAAATCATTCCTGGATTTTTAGTTGCAAGTTGTTTTATTGTGATTTTTAGTATAATTTTTAAAGCAAAAAAACATACAATAAAACACTATGAAAAAATGTTAAAAGAAATTTAAATGTTTAAATCTTTTTTTTACTCAAAAAAATGGGCGTTGTGGGCTTATTTGGGTTTGTTTTTTTTACTAGCTTCTTTACTTGCTCAAACTTCCATTAATGTTGCAATAAATGAATGGTATAAGGAATTTTATGATGTTTTACAAGATGCGAAAAATCATAGCATAGATGACTTTTATCATTTTATTAAACAATTTTTATATTTAGCATTACCTTATGTATTAATCGCTACTATCACGCAGTATTTTGGAAGTATTTATGCCTTTAAATGGCGTGAGGCTATGACTTTTGATTATATTAAATTTTGGCAAAAAAAAGATGATAACATAGAAGGTAGTTCACAAAGAATTCAAGAAGATATTTATAATTTTTCAAAAATCATAGAAAGCTTAGGATTGGCTTTTGTTAAGGCAATTATGACTTTAATTGCTTTTGTGCCAATTTTGTGGATGTTAAGCGCGCATGTTAATTTACCTATCTTAAAAGACATTAATGGCTCTTTAGTATGGATTGCATTTTTGGTTTCTTTAGGAGGTCTTGTTATATCATGGTTTGTTGGCATTAAATTACCTGGTCTTGAATATAATAATCAAAAAGCTGAAGCTGCTTTTAGAAAAGAACTTGTTTTTGCTGAAGATGATAGAAAAAATTATGCGAGTGATGAAAGTATTTTAAGTTTATTTACTGGACTTAAAATCAATTATAAAAGATTATTTTTGCATTATGGGTATTTTAATATATGGCTTTATTTATTTGAGCAAATCATGGTTATAGTGCCTTTTTTAATCATGGCTCCAAGCTTGTTTTTAGGACTTATACAACTTGGGATTATCATACAAGTTGGCAATGCTTTTGATCAAGTTAGATCTTCATTTAGTATTTTTATCACCAATTGGACAACTATCACACAATTGCGTAGCATTTATAAACGTTTAGATGAATTTGAAAAAAATATTGAATATAGAAAACATAAATTAATTTAAAATATATCATTTATTTTAAGCTAATTTTATAGTTTTGATTTGATATAATTTTGCAAAAATTTTATTAAAGGAGTTTTTTTGGACCCCAGTCAATCTTTAGACTTAAATCAAACATTACCCGCTGTTGCCTCAATTGATGTAGGCTATTCTACTTTTATGATTCTTGTTGCATTAGCTTTAGTGCTTTTAAATGGATTTTTTGTTTTATCTGAATTTGCTATTGTTAAAGTACGTAGATCAAAACTTGAAGAAATGGTAAAAGAAAAAAAACGTAATGCAAAAAAAGCTTTAGAGGTAACCTCAAAGCTAGATACTTATTTAAGTGCTTGCCAACTTGGTATTACGCTAAGCTCTCTTGCTCTTGGTTGGATAGGCGAGCCTGCTATTGCTAAAATTCTTGAAGTTCCTTTGGCAAATTTAGGCTTAGCTCCGGCATTAATTCATACTATAGCATTTGTTATCGCTTTTGCTATTATCACATTATTACATGTTGTATTAGGTGAGTTAGTTCCAAAAAGTGTTGCTATAGCTATTGCAGATAAAGCTGTTTTATGGATTGCAAGACCATTGCATTTATTTTGGTTGCTTTTCTTACCTTTTATCAAAACATTTGACTTTTTAGCTGCAATTTCTTTAAAAGTTATAGGTATTAAACCTGCTAAAGAACATGAATTAAGCCACTCTGAAGAAGAAATTAAATTTATTGCAAGTGAAAGCCAAAAAGGTGGAGTTTTGGATGAGTTTGAAACCGAAATCATACGCAATGCTGTTGATTTTTCAGATACAGTAGCAAAAGAAATCATGACACCTAGAAAAGATATGATATGTCTTAACAAGCAAAAAAGCTATGAAGAAAATATGCAAATAGTTTGTCAGTACAAACACACACGCTTTCCATATATAGATGGTTCTAAAGATATCATTTTGGGTATGGTGCATATTAGAGACATCATGCAAAATGAACTTGGCAAAGATAAGAAAAATTTAGATGATTTTTTAATCAAAATGATCTTAGTTCCAGAAAATATCAGCATATCCAAAGTTCTTTTCATGATGAATAAAGAACAAGTACACACAGCATTAGTAGTAGATGAATATGGTGGCACAGCCGGTCTTTTAACCATGGAAGATATTATGGAGGAAATCGTTGGTGATATTAACGATGAGCATGATGATTCTAGTCCACATTTTAAAAAACTAGCAGAAAACATTTATGAATTTCAAGGAAGATATGAAATTAGTGAAGTAGAAGAAATGCTTGATATACGCTTTAATGAAGAACTAGAGCAAGTCACTATAGGTGGATATGTTTTCAATCTCTTAGGACGCTTACCGGTAGTTGGAGATAGAATAGAAGATGAATTCTGCTACTATGAAGTCAAAAAGATGGATGGAAATAGTATAGAACGCATTAAAGTTGTACGCAAAAATACTGATGAAGAAGAGTGACAAACTCTTCTTTTTACTCTCATACGGTTCTCAATCTTATCCATTTAACCTACAAGGAAAATATATGCAATTACATGATGAAATTAATCAATTTATGCAAGAACACAAAAGCATTATGATATCTTCTTTAAATTTAAACAATCAAACAATATGCTCATACGCACCTATTATAAAAATTAAAAATGACTTTTATATTTATATTAGTGAAATTGCTGAACATTTTGAAGGAGTTAAACACAATAATAAAAACATAGAAATTATGTTTATAGAAGATGAAAAAGACTGCATGTCAATCTTTGCAAGAAAAAGACTTAAATTTAGAATAGAATGTATAGAAATAACAAGAGATAATCAACTCTTTGAGCAAGTATTAAATACTTATGAAAATGAAAGCAATAAAGAAGTAATCCAAGTCATTAAAAATATGCAAGATTTTCATTTATTTCAACTTATACTGAAAAATGGAAGATATGTTAAAGGTTTTGGAAAAGCATATGAAATTAATGAAGGAGTAATTAATTTAATTAATTCAAAAGGACATAAATAATTCAAGATGAGCAATAAGCTCATCTTGATAGATTAACCGTTTCTTTTTTTGATAATTTCTTCAGAAACATTTTTTGGAACTTCATCATAGTGATCAAATTCCATAGAATAAGTAGCACGGCCTTGAGTTTGACTTCTAAGATCGGTTGAGTAACCAAACATCTCAGCCAAAGGACAAAATGCTGTAATAATTTTATTACCACCTCTTTCATCCATTGAATTTACTTGACCACGGCGTTTATTTAAATCACCAATAACATCACCCATGTATTCTTCTGGAGTTTCAACTTCAACTTTCATCATAGGTTCTAAGATTACAGCACCTGCTTTTCTAGCGCCTTCTTTAAAGCCCATAGAAGCTGCAAGTTTAAACGCCATTTCAGAAGAATCCACTTCGTGGTAACTTCCGTCATAAACAGTTACTTTAACATCTTCAACAGGATACCCTGCTAAAACACCGTTTTGTAATGCTTCTTGAACACCTTTATCAACCGCTGGAATATACTCTTTTGGAATTACCCCACCTTTGATATCATTTACAAACTCATAACCACTACCTGGCTCAAGTGGCTCAAGTCTTAAGAATACATGACCATATTGTCCACGACCACCTGATTGTTTAGCGTATTTGTATTCTTGCTCAACTGTTTTTCTAATAGTTTCACGGTAAGCAACTTGAGGTTGACCAACTTCTGCTTCAACTTTAAACTCGCGAAGCATTCTATCAACGATAATTTCTAAGTGAAGCTCGCCCATACCTGAGATGATAGTTTGACCACTTTCTTCATCTGTTGAAACTCTAAAGCTTGGATCTTCTTGAGCTAATTTATTTAAAGCAATAGACATTTTTTCTTGATCTGCTTTTGTTTTAGGCTCAACAGCAACTGAAATAACAGGATCTGGAAAGTCCATTCTCTCTAAAATAACCTTATCTTTTTCACTTGCTAAAGTATCACCAGTTAGCGTGTCTTTGAGGCCAACGACTGCTCCAATTTCTCCTGCATATAAAGTTTTAATCTCTTCTCTTTTATTAGAGTGCATTTTCAAAAGACGACCAATTCTTTCTTTTTTATCTTTTGTTGAGTTGTACGCATAAGAACCACTTTCTAAACTTCCTCTATACACACGAACGAAGGTTAATTGTCCAACAAAAGGGTCGGTCATAATTTTAAATGCAAGACCTGCAAATTCACCATCATCGGTTGATTTTACAGAAACTTCTGTACCATCTTCATATTCACCTTTGATATTAGCAACTTCATCAGGAGCTGGCAAATAAGCAACAACAGCATCAAGCAATGGTTGAACACCTTTGTTTTTAAAAGCCGTACCGCAAAGCATAGGAACCATAGAAAGACTTAAACATCCTGCTTTAATACCTGCTTTGATTTCTTCTTGAGTAAGCTCTTCACCGCCTAGGTATTTTTCCATTAACTCATCGCTTGTTTCAGAAACTGCTTCTATCATTTTTGTACGATATTCTTCAGCCTTTTCTTTAAGTTCAGCTGGAATTTCTTTTTCTACATAATCAGTCGGCTTGTTTTCATCTTCCCATACCAAAGCCTTCATAGTGATAAGATCAATCACACCTTTGAAGTTATCTTCAGCACCAATTGGAATTTGAAGTGGAACTGGGTTGCCTTTTAAGCGATTTTTAATTTGCTCTTCTACGTTAAAGAAATTTGCACCAATTCTGTCCATTTTATTTACAAAAACAATTCTTGGAACACCATATTTATTAGCTTGTCTCCATACAGTTTCTGATTGTGGTTGAACTCCACCTACTGAACAAAATACCGCAACAGCGCCATCTAAAACACGCATTGATCTTTCAACTTCGATTGTAAAGTCAACGTGGCCTGGAGTGTCTATAAGGTTGATTTGGTGATTTTTCCAAAAACAAGTTGTAGCAGCAGAAGTAATTGTAATACCTCTTTCTTTTTCTTGCTCCATCCAGTCCATTGTAGCTGCACCATCGTGCACCTCACCAATTTTATGACTCATACCTGTAAAGAAAAGAATTCTTTCACTAGTAGTTGTTTTACCTGCATCAATATGAGCTGCGATACCTATATTTCTAACTCTTTTTAAAGGAGTACTTCTTGACATATTTTACTCCTCTTACCAGCGATAATGAGCAAATGCTTTATTAGCTTCTGCCATTTTATAAGTATCTTCTTTCTTCTTAAATGAAGCACCTTTACTATTAGCTGCATCTAGTAATTCAGCTGCTAATTTTTCAATCATAGTTCTTTCACTTCTTTTTCTAGCAAAAGAAATAATCCATCTTATAGCTAAAGCTTGTTGTCTAGCTGGGCGTACTTCTACTGGCACTTGATAAGTAGCACCACCAACACGACGAGATTTAACTTCTAATAAAGGCTTAATATTTTCAATAGCATCATTAAAAATTTCTATGCCTTTTTTCTCTCCACCTTTTTTATCAATAGCTTCTAAAGCACCATACATAATAGTAGTAGCTGTGCTTTTTTTACCATCATACATTAAAGAATTAATGAATTTTGTGATTACTTTGTTTCCATAAATCGGATCTGGCAAGACTTCTCTTACCGGAGCTTTTCTTCTTCTCATAATTTTCCTTCAAATTTATAATTTTACTCAAACAAAATCAAATCTAACGGATTTGTCTGCAATCTTATTACTTAGCTGCTGCTTTAGGGCGTTTTGCACCATATTTAGAACGAGAAACAGTTCTTTTTGCAACACCTGCGGTATCTAAGGCACCACGAACAATGTGATACTTAACACCTGGTAAGTCTTTTACCCTACCACCACGCACTAAAACAATGCTGTGTTCTTGTAGGTTGTGACCTTCACCACCGATATAACTAATAACTTCAAAGCCACTTGTAAGTCTTACTTTGGCAACTTTTCTTAACGCTGAGTTTGGTTTTTTAGGAGTTGTTGTATAAACCCTAGTACAAACTCCCCTTCTTTGTGGGCAATTTTTAAGCGCTGGTGATTTAGATTTTTCTAAAACTTTTTTGCGCTCTTTTCTAACCAATTGATTTATGGTTGGCACAGTAATTCCTTTCATTAATAAAATAATAAACTTTAGATAATATCTAAATTTTACTTATAAAATTATAAACTATTAAGGTTTTCTTGGAGTTTTTCTAAAAACAAATGAATGCGATAAGCATCATTAGTGACATGATTAACATTAATACCAAAAGGAATGAGAAATTTTTTATTTTCTTTTATAATTTTTCCTCTTGTTGTAATAGGAAAGAAATATTAAAAGATTATCTATAAATTCCTTTAAAAACATACTTTTATTGTTTTTTATTAATTGTTTATTCTCTTCATATAAAGATAAAAAATAATTTATTTTTATAGAAAATCTAAAGAACAAAAAAGTCTTAGAGTCCTTATAACATAGTATAAGAAAGATGGATAGTATCATAATATATTAGTTGTTTATTTTAATCTAAACTAAATTTAAAATTATCAAAAGCATTTATACTTTTACTAATAGTATGAATAAAACAAGGATAGAATTTATAAATTATTGTTTTTAACAAAATAGCAAAAAGAATTAATATTTAATTTAACTCAAGCAAACAAGAAATATTTTGAGTATAAAAATTAAAATGTTCTTTTCTTTTATATTGTTCTAAATCAATTATTTTAAACATAAATACTTTAAAAAAAATCCTAGCAAAATTGCTAGGATTAAAAAATTAATTTTGTTGCTTAAGCTTTAAATTTTGATCCCCATAAAGACCTGTTCCAACAGGAATCATACGACCTAAGATGACATTTTCTTTTAGATCTTCAAGGTAATCAAATTTACCTGCAATACTTGCTTCTGTTAAAACTTTTGTTGTTTCTTGGAATGAAGCAGCCGAAATTACACTATCACTTCCAATAGCTGCTCTTGTAACCCCAAGCAATACAGGCTCAGCCACAGCAGGTTCACCACCATATCTTAAAATTCTTTCATTTTCTTCTCTGAATTTTCTTCTTGAAACCAAATCACCTACAATAAAGTTTGTATGACCACTATCAACAATTTTTACTTGTCTTAGCATTTGTGATACAATAATTTCAATATGCTTATCAGAAATCACAACACCTTGACCACGATAAACTTGCTGAATTTCAGAAATAAGATAATAATGCAATGCTTTTTCACCTAAAATTCTAAGCACATCATGACTTGAAATAACCCCATCAGTTAATTTCTCACCTGCATGAATAAATTCACCATCTCTTACCTGAATGCGTTTTGATTTATCAATCAAATACTCCGCACTACTTCCATCTTCTGCTTGGATGATAATTCTTTCTTTTGATCTTAAAGGTTTATCAAATCTAACAACCCCGTCAATCTCAGCCACAACAGCAGTGTTTTTCGGCTTTCTTGCTTCAAACAATTCAGATACCCTTGGAAGACCTCCAGTAATATCTTTTGACTTAGCTGCTGCCTTTGGAGTTTTAGCTAAGATATCAGCTTGTTTAACCTTATCACCATCATTTACATAAATAACAGTTTTTGGTTCAAGTTGATAACGTACTACTTTATCATTTTTACCTATGATTAACAATGCAGGACGCACCCCACTTGGTAAATACTCATTAATTACAAGTGATCTTTTGCCAGTTGCCTCATCAATTTGCTCATCAGCACTATAACCTGACTCAATATCTTCAAAATTAATTGTACCTGCAACTTCTGCAATTACAGTATTATTATACGCATCCCATTCAGCAATGATAGTTTTATCTTCTTTGCTTGATTTTGCTATGATGGTTTTAGGATTATCTACAAAAGCACTATCGTCAAATTCAATCACAGATTCTCTTGGTATATAATGTCTTTTTGCTTCTCTATCATTTTCATCAGCAATAACAACAAAAACACCTTTTTCTTTAACCACATCGCCTTTTTTGAGATTTCTAATTCTATCTAAACCATCCCCTTTAAGCATATAAAACTTCAAAGTACCTTTTGCACCAGCTATAATATCTTGAGTGATAGGATCTCCATCTTTTACTAGCAATTCACTCGCATAAGGGATACGATTTGGTATATTCCAACCTTCTTTGATTACTTCTACAATACTTTCATTTTCAGCTACTTCATCACCATCACTATATGGAATATATAATTTACCTTCGATATTACCACTTACACCTGCAAGCTCATTAGCTTTAGCTAAGTCATATTTTCTTAATATAAATTTAGCTTCATTATTTTTTGCTTTAACGCTAACAACCACATCTTCATACGCATGTTCAATATGGATAGTTCCCTTAAATGGAGCTTTTATTTTTGGCTCAACAAGTAAAATAGCAGCATTGCGGTGATTAGCCACTATAGTTTTACCTTGTCTATCTTCATAGGTATTAAGATTATAGAATCTTACAAAACCTTCTTTGTGTGCTACTACTTGGCGATCTTGTAAATCTGTACTAGCAGTACCACCACTGTGGAAAGTTCTTAGTGTAAGCTGCGTTCCTGGCTCGCCGATTGATTGAGCAGATATAATACCTACAGCCTCACCTGGCTTAACTAATTTGCCCTCACCTAGGTTAATACCATAGCATTTAGAACATACACCTTTTTTAGCTTTACAAGTAATAGGAGTTCTAATACTTACACTCTTTACGCCACTTTCAACAATAATTCTAGCCTTTTCCTCATCTACTAAAGTACCTTCTGAGAATAAAATTTCATTAGTAATAGAATCAATAATATTCTCAGCTAAAACTCTTCCTAAAATTCTTTCTTCTAAGGTTTCAATTACAACACCATCTGCAGTGATTTCATTAATCTCAACACCCTCATGTGCACCGCAATCTTCCATTGTAACTTTTACATTTTGCGCAACATCAATAAGCTTTCTTGTCAAATAACCTGCATTTGCTGTTTTTAACGCTGTATCTGCAAGACCTTTTCTAGCACCGTGAGTTGAAATGAAATATTCAAGAACGTTTAGTCCTTCACGGAAGTTTGAAATAATCGGTGTTTCAATAATAGAACCATCAGGTTTAGCCATAAGACCCCTCATCGCAGCAAGCTGTGAAATTTGAGCTGCTGAACCCCTAGCACCAGAATCTGCCATCATATAAATAGAGTTAAACCCTTCTTTGTCTTTTTTAATTAACTCCATCATATCTTTTGATAAGACATTATTAGTACTTTTCCAAATATCAATAATCTTATTATATCTTTCGCCTGAAGTAATCAAACCTAAATTATATGAATTTTGGATTTCTCTTACTTGTTTTTTAGCTTCTTCTATACTTTTTTGCTTTTGATCAGGCACAATAATATCAGCAATTGAAATAGAAATACCCGCTTTTGTTGCATATTCAAAACCAAGATCTTTTAGTTTATCTAAAAAGCTAGCACTTACTTCAAGGCCACCTTCTTTATATACATAATCAACCAAAGCCGCAATATCTTTTTTCTTCATGACTTTATTCCACATATTTTCAGGAACAAAATCAGGTAAGATAGACTTAATAATCAATCTACCTGCAGTTGTTGTGATTTTTCTACCATCAACCACACTTCTAATACTTGCATGAATATCTAAAGATTTTGCTTCTAGGGCAATCATAACCTCTTCAATACCTGTACAAATTTTATGCTCACCTTTAGCACCATCTTTTTCTAAAGATAGATAATAAATCCCCAAAACCATATCTTGAGAAGGCACAGTCACAGAACGACCACTTGCTGGAAGCAAGATATTCATAGATGAGAGCATTAATACTTTACATTCAGCTATTGCTTCTTGAGATAAAGGCACATGCACAGCCATTTGGTCCCCATCAAAGTCAGCATTAAACGCTGCACATACTAATGGATGAAGTTGAATTGCTTTACCCTCTACAAGAACCGGATGGAAAGCTTGGATGGAAAGCTTATGCAAGGTTGGAGCACGGTTAAGCATTACAGGATGACCTTTAACAACCTCTTCTAAACACTCCCAAACTTCGTTGGTTTTATTTTCTATCATTTTTTTAGCTTGTTTTACAGTGGTAGCATAACCTTTTTCTTCAAGCTTAGCTAATAAATGTGGCTTAAATAATTCTAAAGCCATTTTTTTAGGTAAACCACATTGATCCATTCTAAGTTTTGGCCCAACAACAATAACGCTACGACCTGAAAAATCCACCCTTTTACCAAGTAGATTTTGTCTAAAACGACCTTGTTTACCTTTGATAATTTCACTTAAAGATTTTAATGGACGTTTATTTGCACCTTTAACCGCATTTGCTCTTCTACCATTATCAAATAAAGCATCAACTGCTTCTTGTAGCATTCTTTTTTCATTTCTAATGATAATTTCAGGCGCATCAAGCTCCATAAGTCTTTTTAAACGCGTATTTCTATTGATAACTCTTCTGTATAAATCATTCACATCAGAAACTGCAAATTTTCCACCATCTAAAGCAACCAAAGGTCTTAAATCAGGTGGTAATACAGGTAAATTTGTAATCATCATCCACTCAGGACGATTAGGTACCACTTCATCAATATTTGTATTACTATTTAAATTACTATTTAAGAAATTTTCTACCACTTTTAAGCGTTTAATGATAGTTTTTTTCTTTGCCTCTGAATTAGTTGCTGCAATATCTTCTTTTAATTTATTTAAAAGCTCAACAAGATCTAAATTTGCTAGTAAATCTCTAACAACTTCGCCACCCATTCTAGCCCTAAATCCACTACTTTCATAGCGTTGCATTAAATTTAAATACTGCTCTTCATTCAATACATCGCAAAATTCAACTTTTTTAGTATTTTCATTATCATAGTATGCATCACCTGGATTTTCTACTATATATGCTTCATAATACAATACACGCTCTAAATCTTTCATCTTTACACCAAGCAAAGTACCGATACGACTTGGTAATGAATTTACATACCAAATATGAGCTACTGGTGTAACTAATTCAATATGCCCCATTCTTGAACGACGTACTTTAGAACTAGTAACTTCAACACCACATTTTTCACACTTAATGCCTTTAAAGCGCATTTTTTTATACTTACCACAAAGACATTCATAATCTCTTACTGGTCCAAAAATTTTAGCACAAAAAAGCCCGTCTCTTTCAGGCTTTAAAGTTCTATAATTAATCGTTTCTGGTTTTTTTACTTCCCCATAAGACCATGATTTGATTTTTTCAGGACTTGCAAGTCTTAATTGAAAAGCTTCAAAGTCTCTAGGTCTGCCATCTTCTTTTATTTCGATAGGTTTAAATTTACTCATTATTCTCATCCTTATCAAAAATCTCAACATCTAAAGCAAGAGATTTTAATTCATTTGTAAGTACAAAGAATGTTTCTGGAATACCTGTTGCTGGAACATTCTCACCTTTTGTTAAAGCTTTATAAGCACTAAATCTACCTTCAACATCATCAGATTTTATGGTTAACATTTCCCTTAAAGTATGAGCTGCTCCATAAGCTTCAAGAGCCCAAACCTCCATCTCACCAAATCTTTGTCCACCAAATAACGCTTTACCACCAACTGGTTGTTGTGTTACAAGACTATAAGGTCCGGTGCTTCTTGCGTGAACTTTTTCATCTACTAAGTGGTGTAGTTTAAGCATATACATACACCCAACATGCACACGCTCTGCCATTTTTTCACCAGTTCTTCCATCATAAAGTTCACTTTTTCCATCCATAGCTATTTTAGCCATTTCAAAAAGCTTACCAAATTCTTCAACCGTTACACCTTCAAATACAGGAGTAGCAAATTTTACTCCTTTAGCCCAATCTCTAGCATAAGAAATAAGTTGCTCATCATTTAAAGTTTGCACAAATTTCTTTTCTAGCTCAAGTCTAGATACACTACAAATTTCAAGAATTTTTTCACGTAATTCTTTTACAAAATCTTTTTGTTTTCTATCAAAAATTTCTTGAATTTGATCACCTAGTCTCATACCAACAATCCCTAAGTGACTTTCAAGAATTTGTCCTATATTCATACGGCTTGGAACCCCTAGAGGATTTAAAGCTATATCAATAGGTCTTCCATCAGGTAAATATGGCATATCCACTTCTGGAACGATATTAGATACAATACCTTTATTTCCATGGCGCCCTGCCATTTTATCTCCAACTTTTAATTTTCTCTTGGTTGCAATATAAACTTTAACAAGTTTTACTACTCCACTTGGTAAAATATCATCTTTTTCTAAAATTTCTAATTTTTCATCATGCTCAGATTTAAGTTTTTTCTTCTCATTTTGGAAGTGATTTTTTAAATCATCGTATTCTTTTTGCACATCTTTAGAATAAGCCTTAACTAAAGAATTTAATGCAAAACGATTAATTTTTTCTAGTTCTGTAATTTCTATTTTAGAACCTTTTTTATACTTAACACCATTTATTTCTTCATCTGAATTTAAAGGCGACTTAGAAAGCAAAGAACAAACTCTTAAAGTTTCTTCTCTATCCATCATTAAAAGTCTATCATGGTGTTCTTTTTCAAGGTTTAATTTTTCATCATCATAAGCTTTTATAGCACGTGCATCTTTTTCATAACCTTTTTTAGTAAAGATTTTTACATCTACAACAACACCTTCTAATGAAGCAGTTGCATATAAAGATTTATTTACAACATGTCCTGCTTTTTCACCAAAAATGGCTCTTAATAATCTTTCTTCAGGTGTAGGTTTTACCTCTCCCTTAGGTGAAACCTTACCTACCAAAATCATACCAGGTTTGATATGAGTTCCTATTTTAGCAATACCACTCTCATCAAGATGTGCCAGATCCTCTTCTTTTACATTTGGAATATCTTTTGTAATTTCTTCTACGCCATCTTTAAGTTCTCTAGCCTCTACTTCTTTTTCATAAATATGAACACTAGTAAAAGTATCTTCGCGTAAAATTTTCTCACTAATTACAATAGCATCTTCATAGTTATACCCATGCCATGGCATAAATGCGATTAAGGCATTTTTACCAATAGCAAGTTCACCTTGATCCATACTTGGACCATCTGCAATGATTTGACCTGCTTGAACAAATTCGCCTTTTTTCACAATCGGATGTTGGGTAAAAGTTGTATTTTGGTTAGTTCTTAAATTTTTTTCCATTTTATAATGATCAATAAATGGTCCATTTTCGTCTTCACCCAAAATGAAAATATTTTTATTATCAACTTTTTCTACAATCCCCGCTCTTTTAGCTTTAATAGCTTCCCAAGCATCGCGTGCAATGATTTTTTCCATACCAGTACCCACTATAGGTGCTTGTGCAGTTAGTAAAGGCACTGCTTGACGTTGCATGTTTGAACCCATCAAAGCTCTGTTTGCATCATCATGCTCTAAGAATGGGATTAAAGATGCCGCAACCCCTACTATCATACCTGAACAAAGGTCAATCAAATGCACTTCTTCTCTTCTTGCTAAGATAGTTTCACCATCTTGTCTTGCTTCAACAAATTCTTCAACAATATTGCCTTTTTCATCAATTTTAGTTGAAGCCGCTGCGATCACTAAACCTTCTTCTTGAGTAGCGGTTAAATAAATAATTTCATTGCTTACTTTACCATTTTCTACTTTCTTATAAGGTGCTTCAACAAAACCCAAATCATTTACTTTAGCATAAGTTGAAAGTGTATTAATCAAACCGATATTTTGACCTTCTGGGGTTTCAACAGGACAAATTCTTCCATAATGCGTTGCATGGACATCACGCACTTCAAAACCTGCTCTTTCTTTTACTAAACCACCCTCACCAAGTGCAGATAAACGACGCTTGTGAGTTACTTCACTCAATGGGTTTGTTTGATCCATAAATTGAGATAATTGACCACCGGTAAAAAATTCCATAATTGTTACAGTAATTGTTTTAGGATTGATCAAATCATAAGGCATTACTTTATCAATATCTGCATTTAAAGCCGTAAATTTATCTCTAATAGATTTTTGCATTTTAGCAAGACCTACATGAAGTTCATTAGCTAAAAGCTCTCCAATTGATCTAATACGGCGATTACCTAAATGGTCTCTATCATCAATATGCCCTCTACCATTTTTTACTTTAATTAAATATTTTGCAGTTTTTACTATGTCTTCATTAGTTAAAACTGTAACATATTCAGGTGTGTCTAAACCTAATTTATGGTTCATTTTCATACGACCGACTTTTGTTAGATCATATCTTTCAGGATTAAAAAATAAATCATTCACAAAAGCTTTTGCAGCATCTTTTACTACAGGCTCGCCTGGTCTCATCACTTTATAAATTCTAATAGCTGCTAAATCATTTTCATCTTCTATATTTTCTGTTTGTTTTAATAATTTTAAAGTTTCATTATCTTGAATAAAAGAATTAATAATAGCAGCATCTACTCCATTAGCTAAATCGTTTGCAATATCAAACTGCTTTTCTTCTTTAATTTTTGCTAATTTTCCTTCATCTAATAGTGTTAAAGAATCATATAAAACTTCACCGGTTTCTTTATTAATGATAGGATTAGCTAAATATCTATTTGTTAAAATTTCAACTGGATATTCAACCCATTTAACACCATCTTTTACAAGCTGTTCAGCCTTTTTCTTTGTCATTCTTTTACCAGCTTGATGAATTACATTACCTTTTTCATCTTTTAAATCATATTCAACTCTATCTAAAAAGTCATTTGGATTAAATTCAGTTAAGAATTTATCTTTTTTTACATGAATAGTTTGTATAGGGTAGAATAATTTTATAATATCTTGTTTTTTATAACCAAGTGCTCTAAATAAAATTGTAATAGGCACTTTTCTTCTTTTATTGATACGTACATAAAGTACATCTTTAGCATCATATTCAAAATAAAGCCAAGAACCACGATCTGGTATAATTTGAGCTGTATATACTAATTTATTTGCAACAGTAGAACTTTCTTCTTCTTTGAAAATAACACCTGGACTTCTATGAAGTTGATTAACTACAACCCTTTCTACTCCATTGATAATAAAAGAAATTCTATCTGTCATTAAAGGAATTTCTCTAATATAAATTTCTTGTTCTTTAATATCTTTTATACCAATTTTTTCACCCGTTTTTTCATCTTTTTCATGTAAAGTTAAACGGATTTTCATTTTTAAATTTACAGAATAAGTCAAACCTCTTTCCATGCACTCTCTAATAGTGTATTTAGGCTTACCTACTTCACTACTTACATATTCTAAACTTAATCTATTTTGCGGATCATGGATTGGAAAGATAGATTTAAATACTTTTTCAATTCCGCTTTCTGAATTTTTTGCATCTAAATTTAAAAAATAATCAAAACTCTTTTTTTGTAATTGTAATAAATTTGGAATGTCTATTTGTTGTGGAACATTCGAGAAGTCTATTCTTAAACGATTTCCTGATTGTGAATTTAACATATTATTATACCCCATGGTAAAAGTATTGAAAGAAAGAATCCTTAATTAAAGGAAAACAAGAAAGGATATACAATCCTTTCTTTTAAAAAACAAAAAATTATTTAAGCTCAACCTTAGCGCCAGCTTCTTCAAGTTGTTTTTTAGCTTCTTCAGCTTCAGCTTTGCTAACACCTTCTTTAAGAACTGATGGAGTTTGCTCAACTGCATCTTTTGCTTCTTTTAATCCAAGACCAGTTAAAGCACGAACAACTTTAATTACGTTAATTTTTTTATCACCGCCATCTTGTAATACGATATCAAATTCAGTTTTTTCTTCAGCAGCACCGCCAGCAGCACCTGCAACAGCAGCACCTGCAACCATAACTGGAGCAGCAGAAACACCAAATTTTTCTTCAAATTCTTTTACTAATTCTGAAAGCTCAAGAACACTTAGGTTAGAAATAAATTCTAATACATCTTCTTTAGTAATTGCCATTTTTTATCCTTTTTATAATTTTATTCAGCTTCTTTTTTTTCTTTTAATGCATTTAATCCAATTGTAAAATTGGTGATTGGTGCATTCCAAACTTGCAAAAGCATAGCAAGTAATTCATTGCGAGAAGGCATTTTAGCTAAAGCTTTAACTTTATCTACAGAAGCAACTTCGCCTTCGATAAATGCAGTTTTGATCTCAAATGCTTGATTAGCTTCGCTAAATTTATCAGCAACTTTTGAAACATTTAATTGGTCTTCACCCCAAAGATAAATATTAGTATCTTTAAGTTCCATTCCATCTTTGCCGGCATTTTTAAGAGCAATACTTGCTAAAGTATTTTTAATAATTTGAACCTTAACATCCATTTCTCTCGCATTATTTCTTAACTCTTCAAGTTTTTTAGTGTTTAAACCCTTATAGTTACAAACTACAACAGCTTCACTAGCTTTAAAACCTTCTTCAAGTTTAGAAACAAGTTCAACTTTTTGGCTTTTAGTCATCTTTACTCCTTTCCGACCGGTGATTTCAAGCAGAGCAGAAAATCTAATTAAGTCCTAGGACCTCGGCTATCTCCAATCTAAGATAAAAATTAGATAAAATAAAAGTTATTATCTTATCTAATTTTTATTAATGAGAGTAAAACTCTCATTAATTTTATTTTGTATCAAGTAATTCTTGAGTATCAAGAGAAAGAGAAGGACTCATAGTTAAAGAAAGACTAGCATTTTTAATATATCTTCCTTTTGCAGCTGCTGGTTTGTGTTTATTAATAGCTTTTACAAATGCTGTCATATTTTCTTTTAATTGCTCTTGAGTAAAGCTAACTTTACCTAAACCTGCATGGATATTTCCTTGTTTATCAACACGGAAGTTAACTTGACCATTTTTAGCATTATTTACAGCTTGTGCAACATCCATTGTCACAGTACCTGTCTTAGGATTTGGCATCAAACCTTTAGGCCCTAAAATACGACCTACTTTACCAACTAAACCCATTAAATTTGGAGTAGCAATTAAGACATCAAAATTCATATTTCCTTTTTGAATTTCTTCAACTAAATCATCACTACCAACTATATCAGCACCTGCATTTTTTGCCTCATCAGCTTTTGCATCTTTTGCTATAACAGCAACACGCACTTTTTTACCTGTACCACAAGGTAAAACTACACTACCTCTTACCATTTGATCTGCATGTCTTGGATCAACATTTAATTTTAAAGCAATTTCAACCGTTTCATCAAATTTAGCAGAAGCAAGAGTTTTAACTGTGCTTATTGCTTCATCCATTAAGTAATTTTTATTTGAATCAATTTTTTTTAATAATTCTGTAAATCTTTTAGTATTTTTAGACATTAATTTTTCTCCGCATTTTATATAAAGTGCTACCGCCTTTTTAAACTCTTGGCGGTAAAGAGTATTAATCTACGATTTCAACACCCATAGAACGAGCAGAACCCATAATAATCTTAGCAGCTTGCTCTCTATCTTTTGTGTTCATATCAGCTATTTTTTTATCAACAATTTCTAAAACTTGTGCTTTAGTTAATTTACCTACTTTGTTTTTTAAAGGATTGTCCGCACCTTTAGAAATACCTGCAGCTTTTTTGATTAAATCTGTAGCCGGTGGTTGTTTTGTGATAAATGTAAAGCTTTTATCTGCATAAACAGTAATAACAACTGGAATATTAAAACCAGCCATATCTTTTGTTCTTTCATTAAATGCTTTACAAAATTCCATAATATTAACACCTTGTTGACCTAAAGCAGGACCAACTGGAGGTGATGGATTAGCCTTAGTAGCAGCTATTTGTAATTTTATTTCTCCTACGACTTTTTTAGCCATAACCTTTCTCCTTTACTTGCTATATTATCAAACTATTTTTTCAACTTGAGAGTATAAGATCTCTACTGGAGTTGATCTACCAAATATTGAAACATTTAGCTTTAAAACTCCTCTAACCATATCATATTCCTCTACAATACCAACAAAGTTTGCAAAAGGACCTTCGGTTATTCTTACACTTTCTTCTTTATCAAATGAAATTTTAGGTTTAGGTGCTGCTTTATTTTTCACCTTTTCTAAAATAAGATTGATATCTTTTTCACTTAATGGGGTTGGTTTTTTACTTTCCCCTATAAAACGACCAACTTTTGGCAAAGATTGAATTTTATGCCAAAGTTCTGTTGATAAGTCAATATTGGCAAATACATAGCCTGAATATAAACTTCTTTCGCTTATTTTTTCTTTACCATTTTTAAATTCGATCACATCTTCAGTTGGAACAATCACTTCTAGCAATTGCTCTTGAATTCCATGATCTCTAACTAAATTTTCTATGGCTCTTTTTACAGCCATTTCACTACCTGCATAAGTTTGAATTGCATACCATTTATGATTCATTATTTTATCCTATAATCTTAGATAATGAAAATGACATAATCAAGTCAACCAATGCTAAAAATAATGAAACAACAGTAACAACTACAAAAACTGTAATATAAGCATTTCTAACTTGCTCTTTTAAAGGCCAAATAACTTTTGATAATTCGGCTTTTGACAATTTAAAATAAGTTATTAGTTTTTCCATATTTTACCTTATTTTGTGGCAGGGCAAGAGGGATTCGAACCCCCAACCATCGGATTTGGAATCCGGCGCTCTACCGTTGGAGCTATTGCCCTAAGGGCTTTTATATAAAAGCCTTAACTTTTTAATTTAACTTCTTTATGAACTGTATGTTTTTTTAATCTTGGGCAATATTTTTTTAATTCTAATTTTTCAGTTGTATTTTTACTATTTTTAAAAGTACTGTAATTAATATCACCGCACTCTTCACATTTCAAGCCAACTTTAATTCTCATTTTTATTCCTTAAAAAGCGAGATAAAATCTCGCTTATGATTATTTAATAATTTTAGATACAACACCTGAACCAACAGTACGGCCACCTTCACGGATAGCAAAACGAGTACCTTCTTCAAGTGCAACTGGTGCAATAAGACTTACAGTAATTCTAACATTCTCACCTGGCATAACCATTTCAACGCCTTCTGCAAGTTGGATAGAACCAGTAACATCTGTTGTTCTTACATAGAACTGTGGTCTATAGTTATTAAAGAATGGAGTGTGACGACCACCTTCATCTTTATTTAAAATATAAACTTCTGCTTCAAAGTCAGTATGTGGAGTAATTGATTTTGGCTTAGCAAGAACCATACCACGAAGAACATCTTCTTTTTTAGTACCACGTAGAAGAACACCTACGTTATCACCTGCTTCACCTTGATCCATTTCTTTTCTAAACATTTCAACACCAGTTACTGTAGTGCTTTGTGTTTCTCTAATACCAACGATTTCAATAGTGTCACCAACTTTAACAACACCTTTTTCAATTCTACCAGTAACAACTGTACCACGACCTGAAATTGAGAATACGTCTTCAATTGGCATTAAGAAATCTTTATCTGTATCACGAGCTGGAGTTGGGATATACTCATCAACTGCTGCCATAAGATCTAGGATTTTTTTAGACCATTCACCATCTTGTCCAGCTTTTGCTTCTTCAAGAGCTTGTAAAGCAGAACCTGAAATAATTGGAGTGTCATCCCCTGGGAAGTCATAAGAACTTAATAGTTCTCTAATTTCCATTTCAACTAATTCTAATAATTCAGCATCATCAACCATATCAGCTTTATTCATAAAAACAACGATATATGGTACACCTACTTGACGAGAAAGTAAGATGTGCTCTCTAGTTTGTGGCATTGGGCCATCTGCAGCAGAAACAACAAGAATAGCACCATCCATTTGAGCAGCACCAGTAATCATGTTTTTAACATAGTCAGCGTGGCCTGGGCAGTCTACGTGAGCATAGTGACGATTTTCTGTTTCATACTCAATGTGAGAAGTTGCAATAGTAATACCACGCTCTTTTTCTTCAGGAGCATTGTCGATATTATCATAATCTTTAAGCTCAGCCAAACCTCTTCTTGAAAGAACAGCAGAGATAGCAGCTGTTAAAGTAGTTTTACCGTGGTCAACGTGACCAATAGTACCAATATTTACGTGAGGCTTATTACGTGAAAATTTTTCTTTAGCCATCTTTTTCCTCCATATAAAATTTACAAACAAATACTAATTTATGTTTTATAATCTTTTGAAATCAATGGAGCTCATAGCGGGACTTGAACCCGCGACCTCTCCCTTACCAAGGGAGTGCTCTACCTCTGAGCCATACGAGCGCTCAGAAAAATTAAAAACATAAATTATAAAATTTTGGAAATTGAAACTGCTAGAAATTCTGAATTTAAAAAACAGCTCCCAGTTTCACTCTACCAAAATTAGGTTGGAGCGGGAAACGGGACTCGAACCCGCGACCCTCAGCTTGGAAGGCTGATGCTCTAGCCAACTGAGCTACTCCCGCAAAGCAATGGTGGTGAGTCGTGGATTCGAACCACGGAAGGCGAAAGCCAGCAGATTTACAGTCTGCCCTCGTTGGCCACTTGAGTAACTCACCATGAATAAAAATGCTTTTTATTTCTGGTCAAACACTGCTATTAACAATGGAGCTGGTTAAGGGACTTGAACCCCCGACCTGCTGCTTACAAGGCAGCTGCTCTACCAACTGAGCTAAACCAGCAAAAAATAAAGTTGAATTATAATGTAATTTTGAATTAATGTCAAGTGTTTTAAATAATTTTGTATAATTTTTAAAAAAATAAAGGATTAAATATGAAAATTTTATTTTCACCCAGCGAAGGCAAAAACAAAACAAGCATGCAAACTTGTATAAATGAAAACTCTTTTGTTTTTATTAATTTATATAGTAAAAGATTAGAAGTGCTTACAAAATATAAAAATCATATAAAACAATGCAATGAAGGCGAACTTGAAAAGTTTTTTGGTATAAAAGATAAAAATGAAATGCAAGAATTAATTCAAGATATTTTAACAAAAGATACAATTAAAGCTATCCAAAGATACAATGGAGTTGCTTTTGATTATTTAGACTATGAAAATTTAAGTGAGATTTCAAAAAAATACATAGATGAGAATGTTTTGATATTTTCTAATCTTTTTGGTCCTATTTTAGCAAAAGATTTAATACCTTATTATAAATTAAAACAAGGAGAGAAAATTAAGGATTTTAATATAGAAAAATTTTATAAAGATAATTTTTCTAATGAAGTTGATAAATTTTTAGAAAATGAATTAATAATCGATCTTAGAGCTAAATTTTATGAAAAATTTTACACCATTAAGCAACCCTTTAT
>NZ_JAKMTE010000015.1:0-22768 GCF_025773025.1 Campylobacter sp. CNRCH_2013_0855
AAAACTATTAACAAACTCTATAAATTCATCACTATCATTAGGGCAAGCAATAAGCTCATAATCACTTTTTGCTAAGTGCCTATACTCTACTCCAAGCTCAAAAATAGTTTCAGAGCAATCTATACAAAAAGATATAGGATAAATCAAAGCTTTTTGTTCTAAACTTTCTAAAATATCGCTTGTGTTAGGCTCAAGCCATTTTACTGGGCCTAATTTTGATTGATAGGATAAAATGATTTGATCAAATTCATTTTTAAGTTTTTCTTTTAAGATACCCACATGCTCTTGCACATGTTTTTCATACAAATCACCTTTTTTAATCACTGAAAGTGGTAAAGAATGCGCAGAAAAAATCAAAGTTTTATAATCATACTCTTTCTTTTTTTCTAAAATATGTTTTATAATCATTTCATTATAAAGCTCATCTTTATAAAAAACATCAATGATTTTTACATTAGCTTGATTTTGGATATTTCTTAGCTCATTTTGCACTACTTCTAAAGAACTAGTTACAGTGGTTTTAGAATGATGAGGATACAAAGGAAATAAAATAATTTCATCATTTTTTTGAAAATCATATTTTGAAAAAACTTCATTTGCAAAGGGTGGTACATAAAGACTAATAAAATCAAAGTTATATTCCCTAGTTTTAGAATTTAATTTATCGCATAAACTTTGTGTGATTTGAGTAAGCGGGGATTTCCCACCCATTTTTTCATAATTTTGCTTCATAGTTTTTAGTCTTGATTTTCTTATCATAAAGGCTACAAATTTTCTTAAGAAAACATTTTTTATCCCTAAAATATAAGGATCATTAAACATATTTTTTAAAAAAACTTCACATTCTTCAAGTTTATTAACCCCGCCCATATTTAAAAAAAATACATATTTCACTATCAAACACCTTCTAAAATTTCTTGTACTCTCAAAGCATCTTCAATGCTAGCTAAATTTTCACAAACTCCATTTTGTAAAAGCTCAAAAAAGGCCTCATGCTCAGCATACAAAGGAGAATTTTCATATAAATTTGGAATTTTTTGCATATTGATGAAAAGTTCAAAATTTTTAAGATCAAGTTCATAAGTATGTTTTTTACCTAAAAGTGTGATCTTTCTTATAATGCATTGTCCATTCCAACTATCATGAATATTTGCTAAAATATTTTCTAATTTTAAACTTATCATTACCTCATCTTCAAATTTATCATGATGAAAACTTTTATAAATATTTGCTTTTAAAATTTGCTCTTGACTTAAAAATCTAACTAAGTCAATATCATGCACACTAAGATCACTTAAAACACCCACATCGTTTATTCTTTGTGGATAAGGTGAAATTCTTTGTATATTAATACTTATAATCTCATCTTCTAAAAGTTTTTCTTTTAAAGTTAAAATAACAGGATTAAATCTCTCGCAAAAGCCCACCCCTACTCTGACTTTATTTTCTCTAGCTTTTTGCTCTAAAATTAAAATTTCATCAATATTTAACGCCAAAGGCTTTTCTATCAAAACATTTTTTATTTTAGGAAAAACTTTTAAAGCTATGTCTAAATGCGTATGAGTAGGCGTAGCAATGATAACACCATCAAGATTTTGCGCTAAAAAATTATCAAAATTTTTATGCAAAAAATGTTTAAATTTATCTTTACAAAAAGGATCATAAAGATGAATTTCTTTTACTTTTAAATTACGCTCGAGTTCTCTTAAATGGTTTTTACCCATTTTACCAAGGCCTATAAGCCCTATTTTCATTTAAAAGCCTCTATCACTCTAGCTTGGTGCTCTTCTTTTAAAAACGCACTCATAGGTAAGGATAAAATTTCATCACTTAATAGCTCTGTATTTGGCAAATCACCCTTTTCGTAAGCAAGATAATCAAAAGCTTCTTGCAAATGAAGCCCTAAAGGATAATGCACCGCAGTAGGTATGCCTTGCTCTTGTAATTTTTGCATGAAATTTTCTCTATTCTTTACACGCACACTATATTGAGCCTGGGCACTCACAAAATCATCTTTTCTTGGTGGTAAAATACAATTTTTTAAATTTTCATCATAAACTTTTGCTATTGCTTCTCTTTTTTTAATCTCTTCATCTAAGTATTTTAATTTCACATTTAAAATAGCTGCTTGGATAGTATCAAGCCTTCCATTGATACCGATATATTTATGCTTATATCTTTGTATTTGCCCATGATTTAAATAAATTTTTATTTTTTGTGCTAATTCATCATCTTGAGTAAAAATTGCTCCACCATCTCCATAAGCACCTAAAGGCTTAGACGGAAAAAAGCTTGTACAAGATATATCAGCTATAGCACATGATTTTATGCCTTTTTGATTGGCTCCAAAACTTTGCGCACTATCTTCTATCAAAGCAATGTTTTGACTTTTACAAAGCTCTTTTAGAGCAAACATATCAGGCATAAGTCCAAAAATACTCACAGCAATTACAGCCTTAGTTTTAGGTGTGATAGCACTTTGAACTTTTTCTAAACTAAGATTATAATCTTTAAAATCAATATCTACAAAAACAGGCTTAGCACCGATTAGAGCAACCATTTCAGCTGTAGCTATAAAGGTAAAACTTGGCACTATTACCTCATCATCCCTACCCACACCCAAAGCCATTAAAGCTAAAAATAACGCACTTGTGCCACTTGAACAGCCTATTGCATGTTTAATACCTACATATTTAGCTAAATTGTTTTCAAATTCTTCTAATTTTACACCACCTATAAAAGAGGTGCTTTGTAAAACTTCACTAATAGCCTCATCAATTTCATTTTTATAAGCATTATATTGAGCATTTAAGTCTATAAAAGGAATTTTCATTGTATTACCTTAGTAAATTTAAAATCATGATTATAAGATAGTTTTACTTAATTTAAAGTATTTTTGGTATTATTTTAAGCAAAAAACTAGCTAGGAAAATCTATGGATATAAGAAAAGAATATTTAGAATTTTTTAAGTCAAAAGGACACGAAATCACTCCTTCAAGCCCTTTAGTGCCTGATGATGCAACTTTACTTTTTACTAATGCAGGTATGGTGCCTTTTAAAAGTATATTTACCGGAGAAGTACCACGCCCTAATCCTCCGCGTAAAACAAGTTGTCAAACTTGTATAAGAGCCGGCGGAAAACATAATGACTTAGACAATGTAGGCTACACAGCAAGACATCATACTTTCTTTGAAATGCTTGGAAATTTTAGTTTTGGAGATTATTTTAAAGAACAAGCCATTGCTTATGCTTGGGAGTTTGTAACTGAAGTTTTAAAACTACCTAAAGAAAGACTATATGTAACCGTTCATGAAAGTGATGATGAAGCATATGAACTTTGGCAAAAACATATAGAAAAAGAAAGAATTTATAAATTTGGCGATAAAGATAATTTTTGGCAAATGGGCGATACTGGACCATGCGGGCCTTGTAGTGAAATTTTTTATGATCAAGGTGCTGAGCATTTTAATTCTAGTGAAGATTATATGGGTGGTGATGGAGATAGGTTCTTAGAAATTTGGAACCTCGTTTTCATGCAGTATGAAAGAAGTGCTGATGGCACGCTTACTCCATTGCCAAAACCTAGTATTGATACAGGTATGGGACTTGAAAGAGTTAGCGCTATAAAAGAAGGAAAATTTAGCAATTTTGATAGTTCTTTGTTTATGCCTATTATTGAGAGTATTGCAAAACTTTGTGGCAAAACTTATACCTATGAAAGTGGTGCTAGTTATAGAGTGATCGCTGATCATATTAGATCAAGTGTATTTTTACTTGCTCAAGGAGTTGGCTTTGATAAAGAAGGTAGGGGTTATGTTTTAAGAAGAATTATGCGCCGTGCCTTAAGACATGGATATTTATTAGGTCTTAAAAGAGCTTTTATGTATGAGCTTGTAGATGTAGTTTGTGAGTTAATGGGTGGACATTATACTTACTTAAATGAAAAAAAAGAATTTATCAAAGAGCAGATTAAACTAGAAGAAGAAAGATTTTTAAGCACTATCGAAAATGGCATAGAAATTTTTAACGAAGAACTTAAAAAAACTAAAGATATTTTTAGTGGTGAAGTAGCTTTTAAACTTTATGATACTTATGGTTTTCCACTTGATTTAACCCAAGATATGTTAAGAGAGAAAAATCTTAGTGTAGATGAGGCTAAATTTAATGAGCTTATGCAAGAACAAAAAGATAGAGCCAAAGCTTCTTGGAAAGGAAGTGGAGATAAAGCAGTTAGCGGAGACTTTAAAGTTTTATTAGAAAAATTTGACAAAAATACTTTTAGTGGTTATGAAAATTATGAAGAAAAAACTAAAATCATGGCTATTTTAGATGAAAATTTTAAAATCATAACCGAAGCTAAGGCAGGAGATATAGCATGGTTAATGCTTGAAAAAACTCCATTTTATGCAACAAGTGGAGGGCAAAGCGCTGATATAGGTTTTATCAATGAAAATGAGGTTTTAGATACACAAAAATTCTTTGATATTAATCTTAGTCAAGTGAAATTAAAACAAGATCTTAAAACAAATGATGAAGTGTTAGCTTGCATAGATACTAAAAAAAGAGAACAAATCGCAAGACATCATAGTGCGACACATTTATTACACCATGCTTTAAGAGAAATTCTTGGCTCACACATTAGCCAAGCAGGCTCTTTAGTAGAACATAATAAATTAAGATTTGATTTTACTCATCCAAAAGCTCTAAATAAAGAAGAATTAAAGCAAATAGAAGCTTTAGTAAATACTTACATCATGCAAGCAAACGAAGCTAAAATTGAAATTTTAGCTTTAGATGAAGCTAAAAAAAGTGGTGCCATAGCTTTATTTAGTGAAAAATATCAAGAAAAAGTAAGAGTTTTAACCCTAGGAGCTAGTAAGGAGCTTTGTGGTGGCACTCATGTGAAAAATAGCTCTGAAATAGGAAGTTTTTATATCATCAAAGAAAGCGGTGTTAGTGCTGGAGTAAGAAGGATAGAAGCAGTGGTAAGCAAAGCCGCACTTGATTATGTTAATGAAAATTTAAAAGAGCTAAACCAAGCCAAAGAAGAGTTAAAAACTCATGATATTTTAAGCTATGTGGCAAAATTAAAAAATGAAATAGCTAGTTTAAAAAATGAATTAAAAAATTCAAGCAAAGCAGAATTAAACTCTAAAGAACTAAATGACATTCAATATTGTGTACAAAAAATAGATAGTGGCGATATAAAAACCATGATAGATGAGTTTAAAAATAAATTTAACAAAGCTGTGATTTTACTTTTACAAGAAAAAGAAGGCAAAATCATCATCGCAGCAGGTGTTAAAGACACTTCATTAAAAGCTGGTGTTTTGGTAAAAGAAATTGCGCAAATACTTGGTGGAAACGGTGGCGGTAGGGATGATTTTGCAACAGCTGGCGGTAAAGATACAAGCAAAATAGAACAAGCACTTGATCATGCTAAAAAAATCATAGAAGAAAGTCTTGCTTAATGCTTTATTTAGCTTCAAGTTCACCTTCACGCGTTGCTTTATTAAAAGAAGCAAATATCGCTTTTGAGCAAATTATTATCGATTATGATGAGAGCTTGGTAAAAAAAGACAATCCAAGCTCTTATGTGCAGAAAATTGTTTTAGAAAAAGAAAGGCAGTTTTTTGCAAAATACCCTGATTTTAAAAATGTTTTATTTGCTGATAGTATAGTTTGCGCTCAAAATATCATTCTTACTAAAGCTAAAAGCGATAATGAGGCTTTTAATATGCTCAATTTGCAAAGTGGCAAAAGCATTAGCGTTTTAAGCGCGATGATTTTAGTTTTAGAAGATAAAAAGATTTTTAATCTTAGCAAGTGTGATTTGATTTTGGATAAATTTGATTTAAAAGATATGCAAGAATACATTGATTCAAAACTTTATCAAGGTAAAGCCGGAGCTGTGATGTGCGAGGGGTTTCATAAAAAATACATTAAAAAAATCATAGGCCATCAAAGTACAGCACTAGGGCTTAATATAGAACTTTTGAAAGCATTTTTATGATAAAAATTTTAAAAATATTTCTTTCTTTTTGTATAGTGTGTGCGGTTGGAGTTTTTATATTTATTGCATATTTGTTTTCTGATTCTGATTTAAATCAATACACTTTTAAAGATTATAAACCACCTCTTACAACACAAATTTTTGATAAAAATGGAAAATTAGTTGCCAATGTTTTCGAGCAACACCGCTTTTATGCCCCTTATGAAGAACTCCCACCAAGACTTATAGAAGCTTTAGTAGCCATTGAAGATACTAGCTTTTTTGAACATGGTGGGGTTAATATAGATGCGATTTTTAGAGCAGCTATTAAAATCATAAGAAGTGGTGGAAAAACTATGGAAGGAGCTTCCACCCTTACACAACAATTTATAAAAAACACAGAATTAACCCCAGAGCGTACTTTAAGCAGAAAGCTAAAAGAAGCTTTGCTTGCATATAAGATAGAAAATACTTTAACTAAAGAGCAAATTTTAGAAAGATATTTAAATTTCATCTTCTTTGGACATGGATATTATGGAGTAAAAACTGCTGCACTTGGATATTTTAGAAAAAATTTAGATGAGCTTAGTTTAAAAGAAATTGCCATTTTAGTAGGTATGCCAAAGGCTCCAAGTACTTATGATCCTACTAGACATTTAGATCTTTCTTTAGCTAGAGCAAACAGCGTAGTGCAAAGAATGTATAATCTTGGTTGGATTTCTAAAGAAGAGTATGAAAATGCTTTAAAAGAAATTCCAAAAGTATATGATGATACTTTAACACAAAATGCAGCTCCTTATGTTACTCAAGAAGTTTTAAAACAACTAAGCGGAATTAAAGACTTAAAAAGTGGTGGCTATAAAATAGAACTTGCCATTGATCTTGATGTGCAAAATATTGCAAGAGAGGCTTTAAAATTTGGCTATGATGAAATAGTTAAAAGAGATAAAGATGCAAATTTAAGCACACTTAATGGAGCTATGATAGTAGCAAATCATCAAAATGGAGACATTTTAGCCTTAGTTGGCGGAGTAAATTACGCAAAAAGTAATTTTAACCGTGCTACTCAAAGTTTAAGACAGCCTGGAAGTTCTTTTAAGCCTTTCTTATACCAAATTGCCATTGATATGGGCTATTCTCCTATGAGTAAGGTTGCTGATATTTCAAGAATCTTTGAAAGCACCAAAAAAGATGAACAAGACTGGAAACCTAAAAATTATGGTGGAAAATTTCTAGGGCTTATAAGCTTAAAAGAAGCACTAACTGGCTCAAGAAACCTAGCTACTATAAATTTAGCTCTTGCTTTGGGGCTTGATGTGATCCATGATAAACTTCAATTTATGGGCTTTAAAAATATACCGGTTGATTTATCTATAGTCTTAGGTAGCTTTGGGATTTCTATTTATGATTATGCTAAACTTTATACAGTATTTGGAAATTATGGGGTGCAAAAAGATTTAATACTCATTAAAAGAGTAATCGATAAAAATGACAAAATAGTGGTAGAATTTAACTCTGGAGAAAGAAAAATCAGCGAACCTGAACAAGCT
Organism: Campylobacter sp. CNRCH_2013_0855; assembly: GCF_025773025.1. NCBI lineage: Bacteria > Pseudomonadati > Campylobacterota > Epsilonproteobacteria > Campylobacterales > Campylobacteraceae > Campylobacter > Campylobacter sp. CNRCH_2013_0855. Next base: position 7,545 of record NZ_JAKMTE010000015.1, read on the forward strand.
TTTTTAGTTAATGATATGATGCAAAATGTTGTTAAAAAAGGAACTGGGCGCAATGCTAGAGTGGAAGGGATTGAAATAGCTGGAAAAACTGGCACTTCAAATAAAAGCGTTGATGCATGGTTTTGCGGATTAACTCCTGAGATAGAAGCTATCATTTGGTATGGAAATGATGATAATAAACCTATGAAACAAGTAGAAGGTGGCGCAAGAACTGCTGCTCCAGTTTTTAAAGAATTTTTAACAAAATACTTAGAACTTTATCCTGATAGTGCTAGAAAATTTACCATTCCAAAAGGAGTTTATCAAGGAATTTATGAAAAACAAAGAGAGTATTACACCAATGCCTCTCCATTTCCAAAAAACAACCCTGCTCTATCTGAAAATAATGAGGTAATTTTTTAAAAATATTTTTTATAAAATAATAAAAATTATCCTTTTATTTTCCTTTATATGTTTTAATATCACAAAATATATAAAGGACTTTTCATGAATATCACAAACGAACAATTATATAATAAAAGACGCCATTTTTTAAAACTAGGTGCTGGAGCTTTGGTTAGTTCAGCCTTAGTCCAATCTGAATTAATGGCATTAAATTTCTTTCCTGATCCTAACAATGAAAAATTAAAACTTAGCGATGAAAAAATTGCAACTAATTATGTTAATTTTTATGAATTTTCTACTGATAAAAAAAGAGCTGTAGAACTTGCAAAAAATTTCAACACAAAGGACTGGAAAATAGAAGTTAGTGGGGAAGTTGAAGAGCCTTTGACTTTAACTATGCAAGATTTATTAGCCTTTCCTTTAGAAGAGAGAATTTATAGATTTCGTTGTGTTGAAACTTGGTCTATGGTGGTGCCTTGGGTTGGTTTTGAATTGCGTGCTTTAATAGAAAAATGTAAAGTAAAAAGTGAGGCTAAATTTATAAAATTTACCACTCTTTTTGATAAAAATCAATTTGCTGATCAAGCTTCATTTTTCCCAACTCTTGATTATCCTTATGTAGAGGGTTTAAGATTAGATGAGGCTATGCACCCATTAACGCTTATGGCTGTAGGAATGTATAAAAAGCCTTTATTAGGACAAAATGGAGCGCCGATTCGCCTTGTAGTTCCATGGAAATATGGTTTTAAAAGTATCAAATCTATTGTAAAAATAGAATTTACTAAAGAACAACCTAAAACCACATGGGAGCTAGCAAACCCTAGAGAATATGGTTTTTATGCTAATGTTAATCCAAATGTTTCTCATCCAAGATGGTCTCAAGCAAATGAGCGTCCTTTGGGAGATTTTTTCACTAAACCTACGCAAATGTTCAATGGTTATCAAAAAGAAGTAGCGCATTTGTATAAAGATATGGATTTAAAGGTTAATTTTTAATGAGCAAAAAAGTTTATAATATCGGTGGATTTTTAGCCTTTGCTTTAAGTATTGTTTTTAGTATTTATCAAATCTTGCAAGAATTTGATATTGTAAAATCTGTGTATTTTTATAGTGGTATATTTGGCTTAATCTTTTTTGGATTAAGCCTATTTTTTTCACTTTTAAAGTATAAATACACAAAAGATTACCCTAAATTTTTAGGTTTTTATGCTTTTTTTTGGGCTTTGATTCACTTTTTTAATTATTTTGCTTTTAGTAAAAATTTAGATTTAATACTTTTTTTCAAAGATACTTTTAGTAAAAATTTAGAACTTAGTGGTTTTATAAGCTTTTTCATACTCTCGCTTATGTTTATAAGCTCTTTTAAACTTTTTAAAAAATTAAGCAAAATAAGAAAACTTGGATATTTTTGTTTTTTGCTAGTAGCTTGGCATTATTTTTTATCTGCAAAAGTACCACAACTTCCACATTTTTTAGTTTTAAGTCTTGCAGCGACCTTTTTGCTTTCTAAACTATATAAAAATTATAAAAAGAGAAAAAGAGTAACTTTTTTATAAAAATTTTTGTATTTATAAAATACTTTAAGAATAAAAATATAAATATACTCTTAAAATAAGAGCTAATATATCTTATTTTAAGGACAATCATGCAAAGAAGAGACTTTTTAAATGGAATGGCTTTAACTATACTTGCAGGAATGACTCCTTTGCAGGTATTATACGGTAAAGAAGCCAAAATCGAAGATTTCACTAAAGAATACTACCCGCCAAAGTGGCTTGGATTAAGGGGTAGTAATAATGCAAGTTATGAATTTGCACATATGTTAAGAGATGGTGAAAAATTTAATTTTAGTGTTATTAAACCTAAACAAGAATACGACTTAGTTGTTGTTGGAGCAGGTATTAGTGGTTTAGCCGCAGCTTGTTTTTATCAAAACAAATTTGGAAAAGATAAAAAAATTCTTATTCTTGATAATCACGATGACTTTGGCGGACATGCTAGAAGAAATGAAATAGAACTAGAAGATGGCACTATTTTAAGTTATGGTGGTAGTGAAACATTTCAATCGCCAAAGGCATTATATTCTAAAGAAGTAGTAGATTTACTATCATCTTTGGGTGTGGATATTGATGAGCTTGCTAAACGTTTTGATGTAAATTTTTATCCTGATTTAAAACTTAGCAGAGGTGTGTATTTTTCTAAGGCTGAATTTGGAGTAGACAAAGTTGTAAATGGTAATCCTAGAAAAGTAATTTGTGATGATATTCCTGAAGAAAAAAGCAATGGAAGAAGCATTGAGGCTTTTATAGGTGATTTTCCTCTTAATGAAAAAGATAAAAAAGATTTAATTGCTTTATTTAAAAGCGAAAAAGACTATTTAAAAGGTTTAACAAAAGAGCAAAGGGATAAGTATGTAGCAAAAACAAGCTATAAAAAATTCTTAGAGGAAAAGGTTAAACTTTCATCACAAGCTATAAAATTTTTTGAAGGTATGACAGATGACTTTTTGGCTTTAGGTATTGATGCTGTTTCTTGCGAAGACGCTAGAATTTCTTTCCTACCTGGTTTTGATAAACTTGGACTTGATCCAATTGAAGGGGAAGCACTAGCTGAAATGGAAGAACCATATATCCACCACTGTGCTGATGGCAACGCTACTGTTGCTAGATTAATGGTTAGAAGATTAATTCCTGATGTATCTAAAAAAGGTAAAGATATGGATGAAATTACCTTAGCTCATTTTGATTATTCTAAACTTGATCTTGCTAAAAATAAAGTACGTTTAAGATTAAACAGCACTGTTATAAATGTAGAAAATACAAAAGATGGAGCTTTAGTAACTTATGTTAATAAAGGCAAAAATTATAGAGTAAAAGCTAAAAAAGTTGTAATGGCAAATTATAACAGCATGATTCCATATATAATACCAAGCATGCCACAAGATCAAAAAGATGCTTTAAGTAAAAATGTAAAAACCTCTCTTTTGCATACTAAAGTTATCATAAGCAACTGGGAACCATTTATAAAACTTGGAGTTCATGAAATTTATTCACCAAAAATGCCTTATGCTAGAACTAAACTTGATTATCCTGTGGATATGGGAGGATATCACCACCCAAGAGATCCTAAAAAGCCTATTTGTGTTCACATGGTTTGCTCTCCTTTGGCTTTTGCAAACATCCAAGGGATTGATCTTGATGGAATGGATGCAAGGGATAGAGCTAGAGTAGGCAGAAATTTATTATTTACTATGAGTTTTGAAGAGCATGAGAAAATTATTCGCGATCAACTTCAAGGCATGTTAGGCTCGGCTGGATTTGACCATGAAAGAGACATTAAGGCCATAGTTGTAAATCGTTGGGGACATTGTTATTCATATACAGAAAACAGTCTTTTTGATGATAGTGAAGAAGCACAAAAAACTATAGAACTTGCAAGAAAACCTTTTGGTAATATTGTTATAGCAAATTCAGATTCTGATTGGTCAGCTTACATGCATTCAGCAATCGATCAAGCTTACCGTGCTGTTAATGAATTATAACACCAAACTCCTACAAAAAAGGAGTTTGATAAAATTAATCATCGTTTTTGATACTAATATAAATTAAAGCTAAAAGCATATAAGTTACTAATCTAGTAGCATCAGGCAAACCATTCCATGTTTTACTCATCCACATACCAAACCACTCTGCAGCTACCACTTGAAAACCAAAAAACCAAAGTAAACAACAACAAGTTAGAGCAATAATTCCAAATTTTTTAGCTTCATGAAAAGTTTTTGCATCTAAATTTCTTGCTTTAAACATATCTAAAGCACCTTTTAAAGCAGTTAACATAATAAAAGCTTCAAAACAGATAATAAAAATATAAGCAATATGATGAATAGTAGAATTTGTAATAGCCCTATAAACAATAGCATTACCTAAATAATCAGGTTTGGTGTCCATACTCATAACATGTTTTACAAACTGAAAATTTGAATTATAATCAGTTATATTACCAAAAACAACAATAGCTGCTAAAGAGGCAACTGTAAGCAAGATAATCATTTTAGAATATCTTATTACATTCATCATAGAAAAACCGCAATTGCAATTCATTATGATACTCCTTTTTTGTTAAATTTATATTAATATAATACAACAAATATTAAATAAAACTGAAATATCTAACGCAATCTTAAAGAATTTAATACAACTGTTACCGAACTAAAACACATTGCTAAAGCTGCCAAATGTGGACTAAGACTTATAAATGGCACAATACCTGCTGCAATAGGAATACATAAAGCATTGTAAATAAAAGCCCAAAATAGATTAAGTTTGATGATATTTTTAGTTCTTTGAGAAAGCTCAAAACAATAAGCTATTAAAGATAAATCATCTTTTATTAAAATCAAATCTCCGCTTTTTTTAGCAAGCTCACTTGCTTTAGAAAAACTAATGCTTGCGCTAGCTAAATTTAAAGCAGGAGCATCGTTAATACCATCTCCTATAAAAAGCACTTTTTCTTTTTTGATTTTTTCTTTTATGAAATCAAGTTTTTGCTCAGGTTTTAAGTCAAAATAACATTCATCAATATTGAGCTCATTTGCTATTTTAGCAACACTTTTTTTATTATCGCCACTTAAAATAATACTTTTTACACCTTTTTGTTTTAAATTTGCTATCAAATCTTTAGCCTCGTTTTTGAGCTCATTTTTCAAACAAACTCCACCAAGACAAATTTTATTTTTTGCAAAATATAAACATATAGGTGCTTGATCTTCAAATTCTTGCAAAAATTGCTTACTTTTTTGCATATCAACACCATTTTCAAACATTAATTTCTCATTGCCTATTAAATATTTATCTTCATTTTCCTCATAAAGCAAACCACTCCCCACCAAAACACTTAATTTTCCCTGCAAATTTAAATTTACATTTAATTCTTTAGTAAATGCCTTTGCAATAGGGTGTGAGCTTAAATTTTCAATTTGGGTGAGTTTTTGAAAATCTTCTTGAGTAAGATTATGCTTATAAACACTTAAGTCATCTTGGCTTAAAGTGCCTGTTTTATCAAAAATAGCAAGTTTTATACTAGCTAAATTCTCTAATACCGCTGGATTTTTTACTAAGATAAAATTTCTTGCACCATTTGCTAAAGCACTCACTATGGCTATAGGAGTTGCTAAGCCCAAAGCACAAGGACAAGAGATTAAAAGCGTGGCACAAGCATGCAAAAATGCTGCATTAATTCCTTCTTTAACATACCAAAAAGCAAACACAAAAAGCGATAAAATTATAATACAAGCTACAAAATAAGCTGAAATTTTATTCGCTAAATTTGCTAAAGGTGTTTTGACATTACCTGCTTTAAAAACAAGATCTTTGATTTGCTCTAATGAGCTTTCAATCGCCTTTTTATTAGCTTTAATCTTTAAACTTCCATTAATCAACACAGTTCCTGCTAAAATCTCATCATCTTGCTTTTTCAAAAGTGGTAAAAACTCTCCTGTTAAAAAACTCACATCAACTTCAGCTTCACCTGCTATAATCACCCCATCAGCAACAACGCTTTCACCCTCTTTTACTAAAACCACATCATTTTCTTTTACAAAAGCACTAGGTATGCTTTTTATACTTCCATCTTCTAAAATTATATTGGCTTTTTTAATATCTATATTTTTTAATTTGTTTTGGTATTCTAAGGATTTAAATTTAGCCTTTTCTTCTAAGTATTTACCTAATAAAACAAAGCTTATAATCATCGCTCCACCACTAAAATACAAATAACCATCTTTGTTAAACACTTCAAAATATACAAAAAAAGAATATACAAAAGAAGTAAAAGCACCTAAGGATATCAAGGTATTCATATCTAAATTTTTATACTTTAATCCCTTAAGAGCATGGATGAAAAAACCTTTTCCACAATAAAAAATTACTATCATAGATAAAAACATTTGAATTAAAGCAGAAACATTTCCTTGAACAAACATTTCAAAATACATCACAATAGAGCTTAAGATTATACTCATAATAAGCTTTGTTTTCATATTTTTAAGCTCTTGGAGTTTAAACTCATATAAATTTTGCTCTTCTTGCAATATCTCAAAACCCAAAGCTTTGATTTTTTCTTTGATTTTTGTTTCCAAAGATAAATCTTTAAGCAAAAACGCCCCACTAGAATTGACATAAGAAACACTCACATCTTCTACCCCATCAATTTTTGCACAAACTTTTTCTATAGCATTAGAGCAATTAACACAAGTCATATTGCCTATTTTTAATTTTAACTCATACTTCATCTATCTCAAAACCTAATTCTTGTAATTGTTTTTTGAACTCTTCAACTTGCTCTGTTTTTAAATCAATCTCTATGCTTTTTGTTTCAACATTTATTTGCATGGTACCAAATTCATCTTCTAATGAAGCCTTGATTAAATTTACACAACTTTGACAATTGATATTTTTAGTTTTTATAATCATTTATTCTCCTTTTTCTCTGTATTCATATTTATGAGAATGAAAAATTTTATTTTTTATAAATTTAAAACCCATTTTTTCATAAAGCATTTTCGCATTTATATTTTCATCTTCTACGATTAATGAAAGCTTTTTATCATTTTTCAAAGCTTCGTTGAAGGCATATTCAATCAATTTCTTAGCAATACCTTTCCCTCTTGCTTTTTCATCCACGCAAATACTATCTAAGTAAAACTCATTTTCACATTCTTTTAAAACTTTTTCATTAATCCCCAAAAACTCTAAATGCTCATTTAAAGGCTTATCTAACTCATCTGCCAAAGCCCCATCATAAAAACAAATCGCACCTAAAATTTCATCATCTTCTTCATAAACACATATATTTTCATAACTTAAACGATTGTTTTCTTGAGTGAAGAAATTTTCTAAAACCTCTATAGCTTTTTGATGATCATTATAACCACTAAGTTTATAAATAAAATGATCCATTGCTAAAGCAAGTAATTGTATACATTTTCTAACATCATCTTTTCTAGATTTTCTGATCACTCTTTTACTCCTTTAAAATCAAATTTAGACTTCTTAGTTTATACTTTTAACTTTAAAACAATATAAGAAAGAGAGATTTTATGGGAAGAGCGTTTGAATATCGCAGAGCCTCTAAAGAAGCAAGATGGGATAAAATGAGCAAACTTTTTCCAAAACTTGCAAAGGCTATACAAGTGGCAGCAAAAGAAGGCGGAGCTGATCCTGATATGAATCCAAAGCTTCGTAGCGCCATAGCTACTGCAAAAGCTAATAATATGCCAAAAGACAATATCGATGCAGCCATTAAAAGAGCAAGCGGAAAAGATAGTGCTGATATTAAAAATATCCACTATGAAGGAAAAGCAGCACATGGAGCTTTAATCATTGTTGAGTGCATGAGTGATAATCCTACACGCACGGTGGCTAATGTAAAAGCGATTTTTAGCAAAAATGGCGGTGAAATTTTACAAAATGGCTCTTTAACTTTTATGTTTTCACACAAAGCTGTCTTTCATCTTGAAAAATATGATGGAGATTTAGAAGAACTTGAACTTGAACTCATTGATGCAGGACTTGAAGAACTTGAGCAAAATGAAGAAGAATTACTAATTATAGGTGATTATACTGCCTTTGGTGAGCTTAGCAATGCTATAGAAAAAAAAGGCTTAGTGCTTAAAAAAGCAGGACTTGAATATCTTGCTAACAATCCTGTAAGCTTTAATGAAGAACAACTTCTTGATATTGAAAAATTACTTGATAAATTAGAAGATGATGATGATGTGCAAGCAGTTTATACTAATATAGAATAGGAGCAAAAAAATGCTTAAAAAAATCGACACAAAAGATGCAAAAAAATACAATTTTGCTATCATTAGCACCGAAAAAGGTGATATGAAATTAGAATTATTTCCCGATGAAACACCACAAACTGTATGTAATTTTGCTAACTTAGCTAATGATGGTTTTTATGATGAGCTTGTTTTTCACCGTGTGATTCCAAATTTTGTAATACAAGGTGGTTGTCCTTATGGTATAGGTTCAGGTGGTCCTGGTTATGAGATAGAGTGTGAATGTGACGATCAAAAACACAAGCACTTAAGAGGTAGCTTATCTATGGCTCATGCTGGTAGAGATACAGGTGGATCGCAATTTTTCATTTGCCACAGTCCACAGCCTCATTTAGATGGAGTACATACTATCTTTGGACAAATCAATCCTGAAGATAAAGAAAGTTTAGAAGTATTAGATAGTATTAGAGCAGGAGATAAAATCAAAACTATCCAAATTTTAGAAAAACTTTAATTTTACATCTCCTTAAAATTGTGCTATGATTTTTTAAGGAGATTAACTATGCATTTTATTTTTATTTGTATTCATCTTATTTGTGCTGTATTTTTTATAGCTTATGTATTTTTTGATGTATGTGTTTATCACTTTGCTTATAAACACGAAAGTAAAGAAGATTGTGATAAAATTAAAAAAGCCTATACCAAATCAAGTATTTTTATTTTTGCTAGTATTTTTATCTTACTTTTGCTGAGTGGATTTTATCTTTTGAGTTTTTATGAAATTAACTCTTTTTGGGATTTTTTTGCAAGTAATTTTGGCAGATTTTTATTTATCAAACTTTTATTATTAATAACAATGCTAGTTTTGACTTTTTACTCTTTATTTTTTATAAAAGTTTTAAAAAGAAAAGACCCTTTAAAATCTCACTTGATTGCATTGATTTTATGTATTTTAATAGTCATTTGCGCAAAAGCGATGCTATATTTTTAAAACATTAAAACTAAACTTATATCATTAGCTTAAAAAATAAAGGTTATTTATGCTTGGTGATATTGTAGATTTTTTACTCACTCTTGCAAAAGATTGGGGTTATTGGGGGATTATCTTTCTTATGTTTATAGAGAGTTCCTTTTTTCCTTTTCCTAGCGAAGTAGTGATGATACCTGCTGGATATTTAGCTCATCAAAACGAGCTTAACTTTTGGTTATGTTTACTTTGTGGGACTTTTGGAGCTCTTTTAGGAGCTTTATTAAATTATTATTTATGTTATTTTTTAGGACGGGAAGTTCTTTTAAAAATATGCAAATATTTTGGAGTTAATGAAACAAAATTTGCTCAATTTGAAGCCTTTTTTAATAAACATGGCGAAATATCCACCTTTAGTGGTAGATTAATCCCTGGTTTACGTCAATACATTTCTTTACCTGCTGGACTCGCAAGAATGAATTTGAAAAAATTTATGTTTTATACCAGCTTAGGAGCAGGAATTTGGTGTTTAATCTTACTTGTATTAGGTTATATTTTAGGTAAAAATGAAGATTTAATCAAAGAATATTTACATTTTGTTATTATAGCTTGTATTGTTTTTACTGCTATGATTGTAGCTATTTATATCTATATCCAAAAAAGGAAAAACCATGCTTCAAACTAAATTTTTTCAAATTCCATCTTTTGATGATATAGAGCTTAACATACAAAGACAATCTTTATTAGATTTTAGAATTGATTATGATGATGAAAAAGAAATCGAAGCTATTGTATTTCTTTTACCTGGTCTAGGTAGTGATATCAATGATACATACCAAAATAAGCTTATTTATAGAGTTTTAGAAAATCATAATGTAATATGCGTAAGTGTAAATTATTTTTGTATACAATGTAGGCCACAAAATGGTGCTAAATTAATACTGGATAGCTTTGATCAAAACATTATCACTACTATTTGTAATACTTACAATATAAATATTACTAATAAATATTTTCAAACATACAAAGATGTTTTTAGCTTTTTAGATTTAGAAATTGAAAAATTAAAAACAAATAACAAACTATCAAAAGACAATCTTGTTGATATTTCTGTAACTTGTGAACCACCAAATGGAGAATATCAAAATTTTGGTATTATGCAAGCACTAGATTGTCTACAAGTATTATCTTATATCAAAACAAATCACAATCTCTTTAATTATATGAGGGGGGGGGATATCTCAACACTTCCAATTGTTCTTATTGGAAGCTCTCACGGCGGATATGTCTCACATCTAATGGCAAAATTAATGCCATGGGAAATTGATGGGGTTATAGATAATTCATCTTATGCTAAAGTTTTTCTGCCCCTAGTTGGTTTTACAAAAGAAATAGACTTTATAAAATATTTTGAAGCTTCTTTTATTGACCCCAAATATAAAAATTTAAAATTTAATGCTTTTACAAAAACGCATTTTACAAGTAATCCTAGCTCACCCTATTATTTTTCAAAAGCCTTTAGAAGAATACGTAACATTTTAGACGAAGAGCATTTACAAATTCAAGCACAATTTCCAAAAACCATTTATAGATCTTATCATAGTATGCAAGATTTGAGATTTGCTCCACCTGAAGATAAAATTCAACTTTACAAAACACTAAAAAAACTTGGTTTTGACGCTGACTTAACAATAATTGAAAAAGAAAGTCAAGTTGATGGAAAATTTATAAAAAATCTTGAACATGGTATGGGTATGTCCTTAAAAATGCTAATCAATAAAGAACTGCCAATAATATTAGAAAAAATCTCAAAGCAAAAGAAAAAAACAATAGTTAAAAAAATTACCTACCCAAGTGAAAATTTACTTTATACTTTTTCGAAAAACGAAAATGATTTTCCGCAGTTTTTTTTAGATTATCATTAATTTTATAATATTTTATATTTAAAATTTGATAAAATCCTATAAACTATTTCAAAGAAAATACTATGGAAAAACCATCAATTCAAAATTTAACGGATTTTTTAATCGAATATATTAGTGTTTTTTTAAGTGCTGGAACTTACACAGCAAGAGTGGCAAAGTGTGTTGGAAGAATAGCTAATGCATATGGTTATGAGATTAATATGAATTTTTTCTTTCACCATACCACACTAAATATTTTTGATAAAAATGATAATTCCATACAAAGAACCTATATCATACCTAATAAGCACAATCATATTAATTTTAAACTTATTTTAGAACTCAGTGCATTAAGCTGGCAAATTCATGATCATAAATACAACCTAGAAGAAGCTGAATTTTCTCTTTTAAAACTCAAACAAAGCAAAAGAAATCCTTTTTTAGCTAATTTATTTTTAGTTTCAGTAGCAAATTCAGCCTTTTGCAAGCTATTTGGAGGAGATTTTTACGGCTGTTTATTTGTATTTTTAGCTACTTTAGTAGGTTTTAGCTTAAGAGTTTTACTCACTAGAATAAAAATCGATTTAAGAATTCAATACATTATTTGTTCTTTTTTATCCTCACTTATTGTGTTTTTTGGAGTGGATTTAAAACTCGTGCAAGAAGCCAATGTTGCTTTGGGTTCTAGTATATTGTATTTAATTCCTGGGGTTTATTTTATAAACTCCGTTATAGACATTTTAAAAGATCATATACTTATGGGGCTTAGTCGTATTATAAGCGTAGTGATATTAGTGTGTTGTATTGCCATTGGAATTTATACTACTCTTGGTATTAATGATTTTGGGATTTTAAGATGATTGATTATTCTTCTATACTTTGGGATATGTTTTTTGCGGCTTTAACAGGATTTGGCTTTGCTTATGTGTGTAATCCACCCTTTAAAACACTCATACTCTCAGCCATACTAGCCGCTATAGCTCATGGCATGCGCTTTACTTTAATGGGATATTTTGGTTTTCAAACCTTAGCTATTGCAACCTTTATAGCTTCTTTTAGCATAGGTTGTCTTGGATTATTTTTGGCCAAAATTTTTAAAACGCCTGCTGAAATTATAGCTTTTCCTGCTCTCATTCCTATGATACCTGGAATTTATGCCTATAAAGCAATTTTATATCTTATTTCATTTATACGCTCAGAAGATATCAACGAAAAAACTAATTTCTTAATTCAATTTTTTGATCATTTTTTCACAACACTTTCAGTAACACTAGCCTTAGCAGTAGGAGTAAGCGTAACCTTGCTTTTGTTTTTTGAACAAAGCTTTATGATGACAAGAAGTATCAAAAAAAGCAAAAATCACGATCAAAATTAATCGTGATTCATTTTATTTTTTGCTTCTATTCCCATAAGTGCAAAAGCTGTTTTAATGCTCAAAGCACATATAGCAAAAAGTTTTAAAAGCTCATCTTCATTGCTTGAGCCAACAACTTTATTTTCATTATAAAATTTATGAAATAAAGAAGCTAAATTTTTTAAATAATCAGGAATTTTTTGCAAGGCTCTTGACTCAAATGCATCATTAAGTACTGCTTTTAAATTTAAGCTTTCAAATAAAAGATTCATACCATCTTCATTTAAACTCTCAAATTTAGCATATATAACATCATTTACACTCTTACCTGCCTTGGCAAATACTTGATGAATTCTCGCATGAGCATAATTAATATAATACACAGGATTAGAGCTATCTTCTTTTTTAAACTCATCTACATCAAACTCCAAATGTGTATCGCATTTTTTACTAATAAAAATATATCTTAGCACATCACTACCAAGTTCTTCTAAAACATCACCCATTAAAATGAAATTTCCTGCTCTTTTGCTCATCTTATAAGGCTCGCCATTTTTTAACAATGAAACCATTTGTGCTAAGATAATTTCAAGATTTTGACTATCATGACCCAAAAATTCCATAGCAGCTTTCATTCTAGCAATATAGCCGTGATGATCAGCCCCCCATATATTGATACACTTATCATAACTGCGGCTCATTTTATCTTTATGATAAACTATATCAGCAGCCAGATAAGTTCCTTTTCCATCATCCTTAATAATCACACGATCTTTTTCATCACCTTTAGCACTTGATGCAAGCCATATTTTACCATCTTGCTCATAAGTACCACCATGTTCTTTTAAGGCTTTTAAAGTATTTTCTAATTCACTATAATAGCTTGTTTCACTCACATAAGTATCAATAAATATCTTAGCATCGGCTAAATTTTGCTTAATAATTTTTAGCATTTTATCCTTAGCCCAAAGTGCTAATTGCGGAATATTTCCTTCTATAAAAAAATCTTTTTCAAATTCAGCAAAAGCCTCTTTTGCTACATCTATGATATATTCACCTTTATAATACTCATCAGGATATTGAACTTGCTCTTTTAAGCAATGTTCTTTTACTGCAAGCAATATAGAAAGACCTAAAAGATAAATTTGATTACCCGCATCATTAACATAATATTCTGTATCAAATTTGTATCCTAAATGTCTAGCAACCCTAGTTAAAGTATCACCAAAAATAGCCCCTCTAGCATGCCCTATGTGTAAAGGTCCTGTTGGATTTGCACTAACATATTCAAGTAAAAAACTCTGCTCTTTTTTCTCATCTTTTGCAAAATTTTCACTATCGCTTAAAGCTTGTGTAGCTAAAGAATTTAAAAAAGCTCTTGAAAGCTTAAAATTTACATAACCATTTAAAGCTTCTACACTTTCAAAACATTCACAATCTTTTAACTTAGCAACAACATCATTAGCAATTATCATGGGATTTTGCTTTAATTCTTTAGCCAAAGAAAAAGCTAAAGGTGTAGCAAAATGAGCTAGATTTTTATTCTTAGGATTTTCTAAGATAAAATCTCTTCCTAATTTTTCTTTAATTTTTTTATAAACTAAAGTTTTCAATGTTTTACCTTAAGCTTTTTTTACTTCTTCATTGTTTTCTTTTACAAGCACATCTTTTTCATTAATTTTTTCAATTTTTTGTGCATCTTCTTGAACGATTTTTTTATCATCTTCTGTGTTCATTTCATCTTTAAAAGTTTTAATACCTTTTCCTAGACCTTTGGCAAGCTCTGGAATTTTTTTTGCACCAAAAAGTAACACTACTATAAGTAATATAATCAACCATTGGGTTCCACTTGGCATATGCATTTTATTCTCCTTTATTCCATTGAATTTGAATTTGTTTTAAATCATGTTTTGTACTTTTTAATTTTGAAGCTTCAAAAACCGCTTCTAACTCTCTATAGCTTTTTTCAAGATCATCATTTATGATTAAAAAATCATACCGATCCAAATAAGCCATTTCATCACTAGCATTTTCTAATCTTTTGCTAATATCTTCTATTTTATCAGTATTTCGCTTAAGCAATCTTTTTTCAAGTTCTTTTTTATTTTTGGTTGTAATAAAAACAGAAGTAATATATTCAGGCATTTTTTCTTTAGCTATACAAAAACCTTGCACATCGATATCAAAAACAACACTTTTACCCTCTTGCAATGCTTTTTTTACAGGGATTAATGAGGTGCCATAATAATTTTTATGCACCAAAGCCCACTCTAAAAAATTGCCTTTTTCTATACCTTGTTTAAATTCTTCTTCACTGATAAAAAAATAATCTACTCCATTTTTTTCATTTTCCCTAGGAGCTCTTGTTGTGCTTGAAATAGAAAAATAAATATTATCTTTTTCTTTAAAAAGCCTTTGAAGCAAGGTGCTCTTACCTGCTCCACTTGGCCCTGAGATGATTAAAATTTGACCACTCAATGTTTATCCTCATCAAAGCTTATATTAATGTTTATATTCATTTTCATGCCTTTTAAGGCTGCTTTTAAAGTATCATCAGTAATACTTGAAGTAATAGTTTGAGCTATGCTTTTACTAAGTTCATTTACCATTTCATCTTCTTGTAAATTTTCTACTTTTTCTTCAGTATTTACCTTGCTCTCTTCTTTCTTTTCTACAATAACTGGAGCAAGCTCTTCACCTAAAGCTAACATAATATCATTTTCATTTAAATTTGCAAACTCATCTTGTGTATCATCTAAAATTGCGCCCATATTTTCCTCTATATTTTCCTCTATATTTTCCTCTATATTTTCCTCTATATTTTCCTCTATA
>NZ_JAKMTE010000016.1:0-20747 GCF_025773025.1 Campylobacter sp. CNRCH_2013_0855
ATTCTAATGTTCTTTTAAGAAATCTAAGATCATCTTCACAAATAATAACTTTTGCACTATATTTTTCTATATCTGATATTCTTTGACAAAAACAATGATAAAATACATTTACAGCTACTACATCAAATTTTTTAGCAATAAAATTTCTATAACTTTCTAGAAAATGTATATTTGCATTAGCTCCATATCCACCTATGATAAAAACAATAGCTTTCATTTGCTTACTATCATCATAAGTGATTCTATATTCTAATTTACTTTCTCTTTTTATATTTAATTCTACATCATTACAAGAGTCTATAAAATAGGTTTGATTTTTAAGCATGCTTTTCTTTCCTGACATTGTAATTTATATGCTATTATATCTAATAAAATACACTCAAAGAAAAAAGATGAAATATATATTTAAATGCGATAACAAAAAATATTCCGATGTTGACTTAATAGAGGCTTTTAAAAAACTTGACATCAAAAAAGGCGATATTTTATGTGTGCATAGTGAACTAATGAAATTTGGCACACCTTTACTTCCTAGAAATGAATTTTTACAAACTATATTAGATTGTTTTTTTGAAGTTATAGGCAAAGAAGGTACTTTAATCATGCCTACATTTACTTATAGTTTTTGCAAAAATGAAGTTTATGACAATCTAAATTCAAGAGGTACTGTTGGTGTTTTAGCAGAATATTTTCGCAGATGGGGGGGGGTAAAACGCACCAATGATCCTATATTTTCATTTGCCGTTAAAGGAGCCAAAGAAGAATTGTTTTTAAAAGACACTACAAGTTGTTTTGGAGAAAATTGTGTATATGATGTTTTAGCCAAAGAAAATGGAAAACTAGTTTTATTTGGCTCTAAAATAGCTGGGTATACTTTTAGTCATTTCATAGAAGAAAAAGCTCATGTTCCATATAGATATTTTAAAAATTTTAGTGGAAAAATTATCGATGAAAATGGTAAAATACTCCAAAAAAATATTAAATACTATGTTAGAAAATTGGATGAAAATTCAGATTTAGATGTTGATAAACAAGTAGCTATTTTAAAAAATGATGATAATTTTAATATTTTAAATTTTTCCAATGCTCATATAATAAATATCAACATGAAAAACTATTTAGAAAAAACATTAAAAGCTTTAAAGGATAACCCTTATTGTTTGCTAAAGGAATAAAATGACAACTCATATCAATGATTTTTTACAAGAAAGCGTTGCTAAATTTGGAAGTAAAAATGCTTTTGTTGAGTTTAATGGTAAAAGCATAAGCTATAAAGAATTTGATGATTTAAGTAAAAAAATAGCAAGTAAAATTCTTTCTAAACTTCCTACTAAAAGTACACAAGAACCTGTATTAATCATACTTCCTAAAGGGATTGATTGTTTGCTTTCTTTTTTTGGTGTAGCAAAAAGTGGAAATTTTTATACGCTTTTAGATGAAAAAAGCCCTAAAGAACGTGTAGAAAAAGTTATAGAAGTTTTAAAACCAAAGCTTTTAATTACTTCTAAAAAATTAAATTTAGATTTTAATCTTGATACTATTTTCACAGAAGATTTTGAAAGCTTTGTTGTAAATGAAAATGCTTTAGAAAAAGCTTTAAATAATCACATAGATACTAATTTACTTTATGTCTTTTTTACAAGCGGAAGCACAGGAACTCCAAAAGGAGTAAGTATAAGTCATAAAAGTGTGATTGATTATACTTTTTGGGTATGTGAAACTTTTAAGCTAAGTCATGAAGATATACTTGCTAATCAAGCACCATTTTACTTTGATAATAGCATATTAGATATATTTAGCTCTGTTAAAATGGGAGCTACGCTTCATATACTGCCAAATCATCTTTTTGCTTTTCCAAATAAAATTTTAGAGTATCTAGAACAAGAAAAAATAACAACAATTTTTTGGGTACCTTCTGTGCTGATTTATTTTGCTAATACTAATGCTCTTGAAGCCTTTACACTAAGGCATTTAAACAAAATTCTTTTTTGTGGTGAAATCATGCCAAATAAACAACTCAACATTTGGCGCAAACATCTTCCTAATACTTTATTTGCTAATCTTTATGGACCTACTGAAATTACCGATGTATGCTCTTTTTACATAGTTAATAGACAATTTAGTGATGATGAGCTTTTGCCTATAGGAAAAGCATGTAAAAACACCCAACTTTTAGTCTTTGATGAGAATTTAAATTTAATTACTCCAAGTCAAGTAGGAGTTAAAGGAGAGCTTTATGTAAGAGGAACTTGTCTTTCTTTAGGGTATTACAACGATAAAGAAAAAACAAAGCAAGCTTTTGTGCAAAATCCTTTACATGATAATTACCTAGACTTGCTTTATAAAACAGGTGATGTGGTAGCTTATAATGAATTTAGCGAACTTTTATGCTATGGAAGGATAGATCATCAAATCAAATATATGGGTCATCGCATAGAGCTTGGAGAGATAGAAAGTATTATCAATTCTCATGAGAATGTAAGAAATTGTGCTTGTATTTTTGAAGAAGAAATTATTTGTTTTTATGAAAGCAAGGAAGAGTTAGATTTTAAAAACTTTTTAAAAGACAAACTTCCTACCTACATGATACCTAAAAAATTTGTTAAAATAGAACAATTTGCTTTAAATGCAAATGGGAAGATTGATAGGAAGGTTTTGAGTAGAAACTCTTAAATTTCCACTCTCAAATCACTCATAAAATCTATCTCGCACCAATTTCCATTGATTTTTATAGCTTTTGCATTTTTGTATTTATTAATTAAAATTTGTAAAAAACTTGTCATATACATATTTTCAAAATCTTTTTCATCATAAAGTAAAGTTCTATCAAGTCCATCATAGGTTTTTAAAACTTCTTTTAAAAAATGATGAGAAAATTTAAATAAGCCTATATATTGCCCTTGAATTTCATCATAACTTTTTGCTTTTTTGCCAAGCTCTACTATAAAATCATCATGTAATTTTAAAGTTTCAGCATCATCAAGTGGATTTTCAAACCTTTTTACCCATAGTTCTTTCCAAGCTTTATCCACAACAACAGCAAAATCATCTTTTGACTGTTTGAGTTTTTCTATACTATCTTTAAAATAAACTATATCAGCGTAAGAAATAATCAAATCTTGCTTATCCTCAATACAACTTTGCAAAAATTCTCTAGCGCAAAATAAAGTCTGAACCATATTAGTTTTATCATAGTTTTCATTTTTATAAAACAACTCTAAATTATGATTTTTATCCACATAATCCTTTAAAACATCAAATAAATATCCACCAACTACACATATCTCGTGAATATTATTTTCTTTTAAAGCTTGAATTTCATAATCTATGATTTTTTTATTTTTATATTCAACCATACATTTTGGATTGTTCTTTGTTAAAGGCATTAACCTTGAACCAAATCCTGCCGCTAAAATTATAGCTCTCATTTTATATCCTTTAACCACGCATTAAAAATACTTTTTTCGCTCATACCATTTTCTCTTTCAATATGCCACATTAGACCATAAATACTAAATTTTTTATGCTTAAAAGCTTCTATTGTTTCATCTTTTGCATTTGCTAACACCTCAAGCTCATTACCTAATGTTTTAATAGCAAAATTATGATATGAATTAACATTAATTGCTTGATCATTTAAATACACCTCATGATTTCCAATATGATCTTTACAAGGACAAATAGTAGAATTAAAATAGGAAGCGATCATTTGTGCTCCTTTACAAATCCCAAGCAAAGGAATATTATTTTGCACACAATACTTTATAATATTTTTTTCATATTCATCTCTTTTTTGATTAATGAAAGAAGATTTACAAGAGTTTAAATCATTACCTCCACTTAAAATCACAGCACTAATACTAGAGATATAATTTTTAAAATCAATTTCATAACTCAATGGAAGAGGTAAAAACTCACTTAATTCTTTTTTAAAAAAATTTCCCCAATCAAGCGCCAAACACTCTCTTAATTCATAATAATCTTGATTTTCTAAAATTCTTTGGCTAATGGCTATAAATTTCATAGACAAAATATCTGCTCGCTTTGACAATCAATTTTAATCTTCTTTGCTTGAAGATATTTTTTAAAATTCTCTTCACCTACACCAATAACAGCAGGCATAGCAAGCTCAGAAGCTCTAATAGCCATATGCGAATTTGCACCACCATAGCAAGTGATAAAACCTGCAATATCTTTAGTAAACAGATAATCATAGCCAGGATCAGCTGCATAGATTAACACTATCTTGCCTTTTAAATCTTGTTCATTTTCTAAAGCAATATTAGCACTAATACTTTTTTGAGTGATAAAATTTGGATGAATATAGTTAGCAAAAAACCCAAATATTTGATGCGCATCAGTTAGTAAGGCCGGAAGTTTTATAGCTAAACTTAATTCATATTCTTGTTTGTTTTCATTAATTTCACTCAAAAATTTATCTTTTGGACTTTTTGAATATACACTAGAGTATAAATTTAAAATACTCTTAATATCTAAATGAGCCATATCTTCTTTGGATATTCCATAATAATTTCCAAGATCTTCTATCAGTGATATAGCTTTAGATAAGAGCTTACTAAATTCAAATTTAACAAATTCGCGTCCTTCTATAGCTATTTTTAAAAAGCTAAAAAATTCTTTTGCATTAACTTCAATCCCATGTTCTTTTAAAATTTGATCAAGTTTTTGCAACTTATCATCACTAATTTTAAATTCCTTTTCTTTTTGAATTTTACTTTTTTGTTTTAAATCAAAATATCCATCAAAATCCTCATCATATCTTGGAGATAAAATATTATAAGTTCCTGCTCTTAAATGGCCAAATTGTTTTAGAAAATCTTGTTTATTATTTTCATTTAAAGTTGTTAATTCATTACTCAAGGTCTTGCTAACGGTGTGAAGAGAATTTAAAAATTCATTTTTTTCTTCTTTGCTAAAAAATCCAATTTCCACCAAAGAATTAAGCATAGTCATGGCTACAAACGCAGCCCTTGCAACACCGGCAAATGGTAATGTTCCATATCTTTTACACTCTTCTAAAAGCCAGTAAATTTTATCTAATGGTGAAAAATCTGAATGCATAATGTTCTCATAATACACAATCATTTGTTTTGATTTTTCTATATCTTTTGAACATAAGCCATTTTTAATATTAACAATAGAATTAGTAAGATTTAGCAAAGAAAATTCAATACGTTTGATTTCATTTTTATTAAAACCACGATCTAATAAGCGTTCTAATTTATCAGCCATATGAAAATCATAACAAGAAAATACTATATCAAATTCCACTTTATCATGCAACTCATGATTTTCATATAATTTATCTAAATAATAATTAACTAACTTTTTAGCAATATTCTCATCAAGCGTTTTTGGTATAAAAGAATTAAAAGAAAGTCTCACATCTACATAAGGAATACCTAAAAAAGAATGGATTAAAGGGTGTGATCTTAGATCTCTATAACCATAATTATTTCTTTGATAAGCCCAAATATTATCTGTAATGATTTCTTTATAAAGACTAAAAGCTAATCTTTTTGGTCTAAGTCCTATAATTTCTGCTGGATTCCAATCAGGCATTACACCAAAAATAGCTTTATTTCCAAGCACTCTAGATCTTGGTTCTTGTAAAGATAAAAATCTTTTATAAAGTCTATGTAAAGCTTCTTTAGGCAGGTTATCAAAAAGATTGATTTTTTCTTGCATTATTAAAGGTCTAACTTGCAAGCAAAAAAGTTCATCTTGCTCATTAAAAGCAAATTCTACATCTAAAAAATTACAATCATATAAACTTTCAAGTTCTTTTAATAATAAAATAACTTTTTGCATATATGGATCTTTTATATCTTCATTTTCACGGTAGTGAAAATATGTTTTGGCATTTTTAGCACTTCCATCTGTGATAGAACTATTAGAGCCGTTTTCATCGTATTCTATGCAAAAATATGGAGCAAAATTATCCTTATCTACACTAAAAGCAACACCACATTTTTGAATATCTAAAAGCATAGGTTGAATTAAAATTTCATCATTCTCACTAGGCATAGAATGACCTACTTTTTCTAAAGCGTTAAAAAGTTGGCTTTTATCACTAGCATCTACATTAGCCAAACTTAAAAAAGCTCCAGCATTGGAGCTTTTTAAACTATCTTCACTATTAGAAGAACTACGGATGATTAGTTTTTTCGCATTTAGGTTGGTAATTTTTTTAAGTACTTCTTCTTTATCTTGAATGATTTCTTTTAAAGAAGTGATAACTACATCTAAAACTTTTGCATTTTTAAGTATATTTTTTAAATTCTGCAAATTTCTTGCTTTTGTTTGAAAAACTAATCTATCCATAATATCACTCTTTTATATTTTTTTTGCACTCCAAGCTCTTGTTGTATATTTGATATCAAATTTGCTTGGTAATTCTTGCTTTAACTTATCAGTGATTTTCTCAAATAACTCATTGCCTTCTTTAGTCTCAAGATCCCAATAAGGATTTTTTACACTTCTCCAAGCATTGATATAATTATCTACACTTTGATGAAAGTAAAAATCCTCTTCCAAATAAATAATATTATCAAAAAGCTCTTTATGCGCTTCTATAATAGGGCGTTGATCTTCTCTTCTTGTGCCTCTTGTATAATTTGGAACAAAACTAACGATAATATCTTCTGCTATTTTTTGAATAGGATCATTTAAATCTCTATGATTCCACATACAAGTAAAATAACATCCTTTTTTGAGCAATCTATGACTTTCTTTTAATGCCATTGATCTATCCATCACATTAAAGCTACTTCCAAAGCTCACCCAATCAAACCCTCCATCTTTTAAAGTAGAGTCAATACCGGTAGCTCTTACCCATTCTATATCTTGACCTTGAGTTCTTTCTATACCAATTTCACGCATTGCATCATTTGGCTCAACCGCTACCACTTTACAAGCTCTCTCTAAAAGCATAATACTCAAATTTCCTGTACCTGCTCCAATATCTGCAACTTTTATTTTAGAACTTTGACTAGTTCTTTTGGCAAGCTCTACTAGCATATCTATACTAAGTGGTGCATAATTTGGTCTATATGAATAAAATTTTGCATGCTTAGTATAATCCCAAACTTGTTCTACTATTTTTTCCATTTTTTTTCCTTTAACTTTAATAGCAAAGCTAAAAAAGCTAAAGGATTTTACTATGCCTTATGCACCGTCCATGCACGAATTTTATAAGGAATTTCAATCATATCCATAGAAGAAATTTTATTTTCTATCATTTTTAAAATTTCTTCCCATCTAGCTTTTCCAGCTTGTGCTTGAATATCATTTACAGAATGCCAAGCCCCAAGATAACGCTCTTTGCTCCAAAGCTCTTTATAACCACACTCCATAAAAAAGCAATCCTTGAAATCTCCAGTACTTACTAAGATTTCTTCCCAATTTTTAACATTTTGCACCCCACTACTTACACGAGTAAGCTCTGGTACAATATGTTTAATTTCCTCTTCAATTTCATAAAATACAGAGTCTTTAACTATATGGCGTGGATTCCATATGGCAGTGAAATACCCCCCCCCTGCAAGTACTCTTGCAAACTCAGGTAAAGACTTTTTAGGATCTGTCCAGTGAAAAGAACTAGCCATAATTACCCAATCAGCATAATTACTAGGCATAGTAGTTTCTTCTCCACTACCTTTATGCCAAGTAATATTTTGTGAATTTTGAGTAAATTTAATACCTTCTTCACGCATATTATCATTTGGCTCGACTGCATCTATACAAAGGTTAAACTCATCAGCAAGCATTTTAGTAAGCTTTCCCGTGCCAGCTCCTACTTCTACAACTTTTAATGTATTTTTATTTTGATCATTTATGCATTTTATGAGCTTTTCTATAAGCATACTTGAATATGCTGGTCTATTATGATAATGTTTTGCAACTTCACTAAAGTCACCTTGTTTCATGAAACTCCTTTGTTACTAAATCAAATATTATATCGACCTTTTTATCTAAATTATCCTGCAATGAATTATCTAGTATAAAATGTGCATTTGGTTCATCATATTTTACATCAACACCTACAACATTTTTAATTTCACCATTTAAAGCTTTTGTATAAAGTCCTTTTTGATCTCTTTTTATTAATTCTTCCATTGGACATTTAATATAAATCTCAAAATAATTTTTTAATTTTTCTCTATTATATTTATAAATTTCATTAAACATAGATATAGTTGTTACAACTACTATCACACCTTGATCATTTAAAAATTTAGCAAATTGGGATCTTTTTAATGCTACATCTATACGACCTTGCTTATCATAGCTATAATGTCCTAGTAAATCTCTTAATTCATCTCCATCAAGATAAACAATATTTTTATGCTCATTTTTTAATTTTTCATATAATGCTTTACCTATAGTGCTTTTTCCACTACCTGCTAAACCTGTAAGCCAAATAACACTTGCAATCATTTAAAACTTTCCCAAGCTAATAAAAATAATATATTATCAAATTCTTATAAAATTCAATATTAATAAGATATAATAATCATTATTTTTTAAATAAAAAAAGGAGAAGTATGCAAAATATTAAAAAATTTTTTATGAATATAGAAAGAACCGATATTGATGAAACAATGCAAAATTTAGTAAGTGAAGATATTATAGATAGCATTGACATTATGGCTTTAGTGGCTGAAATTGAAAAACATTATGGAAAAAGTCTCAATGCTGAATTTATAAGTCCTGAAAATTTTGAAGATTTTCAAAGTATCAAAAATATGCTAGAAAAAGCATATAATTAACGCAATGTTTAACATTGCTTTAATTACTCTTTTAAAGACTGAATAATTTTATTTTTAGATACAATAATTTCTGCTATAAAATCAGCTATTTTATCCCAATCACTTTCTTTGGTTTGAGTTAAAGTTGGATTTTCTTTATATTCATCCCAATTAATCGGCTCAAACAAGCTTTTTCTGTGTGGAAAATACTTAGCTCTAACCCACTCAAGTGAAGGAGCATAATAATCAACATAAGCTTTTGCTATTTCTTTTTGTACTCTAAATTTCAACCTATCCTCATTAGCACCTTCAAAAATTTTTCTAGCCGTATAAAGCAAAGAATTTATGTTTTGCCCATGCAAATCTTTTTTTATAAGTCTTCCTTGAAGCTCCATACCTAAAAGATTAAAACTTTCATTTTTATTTTGTTTTAATGAAAATTCATCATCCCATTCTAAGCCCAAGTGATATACAAAGTCTTTAAGTAATGTTCCGCCAACATATTCTTCCTTCAAAAGTCTTACTATCAAGCTTTTTTCACCAAATACTTCTATATGGCTCTCGCAAATCCACTTATAATCAAATATATATTTTCTAGGATGCTCATCAGGCTTAAAATCAGCACTATAAAACCCCATATTATTTTTAATATCTTGAGAGCAATGAGAATTTAAATACCCAAGAGTATCTCTAAAGTAAATAATCTCATAAATTTCATCAAATCCTAAAGCATTTAAAACGCTTTTAAGAATTTCTATATGTCTTTTAGTAGAAAAATCCCAAACTATCCCTTCTGCAGAAAAAATAAATTTCTTATCTTTATGTATTGTAGCTTCTGTTTTGAAATTCTCAATAGCTTTAATCAAACGTACATCTTCTAAATCATCCAATGGATTTTGACTTAATTTATCTTTTTTTATAAGCTCTAAAACTATATCCACCAAAACCCAATGTCTATTAGCCATTCTAAGAGATTTTGGATAGATATAACCTTGCTGCAAAAGTTTATTTTCATTTTGCATTAAAAAACCTTGTCTTTCTTGATTACCACTATTGGTTGTTCCTATACTAATATACGCTATCATTTTTTTCCTTTTTTTAATTTATTATAACAAATAAAAAATGATAAAATATCCAAAAAACAAAAAAAGAGTAATAATGAATTTAGAAATTACTAACCATTTTATTAAAGCTATCAGCGTTATTTTGCCTAAAAATCCACTTCGCAAAGAAGATGAATTAAAACTTTGCAATATAAATGAAAGAAAATATCAACTTTTACAAGAAAATTCAGGAATTTTTAATCATTTTGTAAGCGATGAGTCAACATACTCGAGTGATTTAGCAACACAAGCATTAGAAGAGTTTTTATCAAAAGATATACTCAAAAAAGATGAAATTGATCTACTAGTTTTTACAAGCTTTACACCGGATTATTTAGCACCAGCTTGCACTAGTTTAATCCATAAAAATTTAAATTTAAGTAGCCATACTTTATGCTTAGATGTATTAGGTTTTTGCCCTGGATTTTTACAGAGTTTACTTCAAGTGTTTTTGGCTTTAAATCAACCAAGTATAAAAAAAGCTGTTTTAATATGTGCTAGTGTAAAAAGCAAAGCAATTGATGCTCAAAAAGACAAAATTACCTTTTTAAATAATAGCGATAGCGCAAGTGCAATTTTAATAGAAAAAAATACTAACATTGAAGATAAAAGTTACTTTGCTCAAAAAATTTTTTCTACCCAATGCATAGAAGAAACTTTACCTTATAACGGACTTCAAACTAATAGCAACAAAAACATACAAGCTAATACCGCTTTAGCTTTTTCTTTTACTATGCAAAACTATCCAGCGTTTTTTCAAGATTTTCTTGAACATTTCAATCTAAAAAAAACTAGTTTTAATGAATTTTTTATCCACTCTTCTGATAATTTTTCAAAGCAAAAACTATATGAGAAACTAAATTTAAATTTTACCCAAGATAATATTCTTAAAAATTATGGAAACACAACTATAAATAAATTACCCCTAGAATTAGCTTCATATGCTGGGGGGGGGATAAACAAATTTTACTTGGAAGCTTTGGAACAGGGATTACCTTTAATGCATGTAGCCTAAAAATAAACTTTGATAAACTTCAAAGCTTTATCAAAGTTGTGTAATTTCAAGTCCAAATCGATCTTTAAAATCTTTAAAAGTAAATATCTTATCTTTACAAGGATAAGATATACTATCTTCTCTCATATCAAATATTTTATTTTTTACTTTTTCAAGTAATATAGGCAATTCTTTTTTAAATAAAGCTCTATCCGTCATTCTTAAACCATGATCTAAACTTTTTATGTATCTACCATCTACATCATTTTCATCTTTAACAATATGCAAAGTAGCATCAAATCCAAGTTGATTATAAATTTCATACAAATTAGCCTTATGTTCAATTGGAGCTCCATCATCTTTTGCACTATGATAACTAATAAATACTGCATTTTTATTTTTTACACTTTGTAAATTTAAATGTTTTGAATTTAAAAGAACCCTTATCATATAACTATCATCACTCAAAAAATAAGGAGAACTTTCATCTCTAGTCCAATATTTTTTTACAAAACAAGAAAGTATATAGTTATTTCCTTTTATAAAATACTCAGCACAACCTGTCTCTCTACCCAATAAATGTGGTAAATGAGGTAGTGATACCCCTGAATTATCTATAACTCCATCAACATACCAAGGAGCAATCTTTGCACACATTAAAGCAAGATGACCGCCATATGACCCCCCCCCATAAATTTTAGGTAAAGATTTAAATTGAGGGAAATTTTTCATTATATCTTTTAAGGCATTTATATGATCAATCGCTGCCATAATACCATAGTTTTGATAGTCGCCGTTTGGCAAAATAAGATCACAAGAAACATTAACTAGAAAATCTTTTTCTAATGCGCCTTCATTTTTTATTTGCTCAACTCTCTCATCAAGTTTAAATAAACAATCTTTAAAATCATTTTTTTCATAACCCCTAATTGGAAGATTACAAAGTTTTGCTATTTCACAAAAACTTTCCCAATCTTTTTCATTTGGCATAAAAATTGGACTATACTTTTCATCTATAGAAGGCCTAGCGCTAAAGCAATGATAAAAAACATTTACAACAACAATATTAAATTTTTTAGCAAGATATTCTCTATCAAAATCTAAAAACGACATATTGGCATTTGCACCAAAACCACCTATGATAAAAACAATAGCTTTCATTTGCTTACTATCATCATAAGTGATTCTATATTCTAATTTACTTTCTCTTTTTATATTTAATTCTACATCATTACAAGAGTCTATGAAATAAGTTTGGTTTATGATCATGTTAAGCCTTTTAAAATTAAAATTAAATTATACTTATTTTTTTATAAAATTAAAGAGAGTTTATGAAAAATCTTTGTATTATCCCAGCGCGTGGTGGTTCTAAACGTATTCCTAGAAAAAATATCATTGATTTTCTAGGAAAACCTTTGATTGCTTATAGCATAGAAAGTGCTTTAAATTCGGGTATTTTTGATGATGTGATCATTTCAAGCGATGATGATGAGATCATTGAAGTAGCTTTAAAATACGGAGCCAAAGCTCCTTTTGTGCGTAAAAAAGAACTAAGTGATGATTATGCAAGCTCAACCGCTGTAATCCAAAATGCCATCACCACCCTAGAAGAGCAAGGTAAGAACTATAAAAATGTGTGCTGTTTATACGCTACTGCACCACTTATAGATGAGTTTATTTTACAAGAAGCTTTTGAGCAATTTAGTCAGGAAGAATGTAAATTTTTATTTTCAGCTTGTGAGTTTGAATACCCTATACAAAGAGGTTTTTACCTTGATGAACAAAATAAAGTTTATATGTTTGATGAATCAAACTATAACAAACGCTCACAAGATCTTACCAAAGCTTATCATGATGGTGGTGCATTTTACTTTGGCAAAAAAGAAGCGTGGCTAGAAGAAGATTTTATGTTTAAACCTCACTCTAAAGCTTTTTTGCTTCCAAGGAATAAAATCTGTGATATTGACACCTTTGAAGACTTAGAATTTGCTAAAATACTATATCAGTTTCACAAAGGTAATAAATGTTTATAAATAAAATCAAAGGTTTTAAGTATCCTGATATGGAGCTTGTAAGATGGTTTTTTAAAAACAAGCTTGATACCTTAAAAAATGCAAAAGTCCTAGAATTTGCCTCTCATAATGGTAATAATCTTTCTTTATTTGCAAATTATGATTATGAGTGTATTGGCGTAGAACTTAGCAAACAAAATCATGAAAATGCTATTTATAATTTTAAAGAAATTATGCATTATCAAAAGGCAAATTTTTTCAATGAAAATATGCTTGATTTTGCTAAAAATCATCAAAATATAAATGCAGATGTATTTTTAATACCTAATGTAATTAATTACATTAGCAAAGATGAATTTAAAAATTTACTGCAAGATGCAAAACAAAATAACCTATATCGAGTAAGCGGGGGGGGGTATGCTCACTTTTTCTTAAGAGCAAGAAGCATTAAAGATCATCGTTATGGACTTGGAAAAAAGTTAAAAAATGGTAGCTTCATCTTAAGTGGCGATGAATTTAGTGGTGAGAAAAATTGTCTTTGCACCGCTTATCAAGAACACGAACTTGTAGAAATTTTAAAAGAATATTTAAATTTATATGATTTTGAAGTTATCACAAGTGAAAATATCAATATAAAAAATAAAGTTTATATCAAAGATAGCGATATAATCATCTATGGAAAAATTACTAAGGAGTGAAAATGTACTTAAGAGATTTAAAAGGCTTAAAATTTCCAGATTTAGCGGTAATTAAATTTTTTTTCAAACAAGGATTACATCAAAAAAGCAACCAAAAAGTTTTAGAATTTGCCTGTTCTAACGGCAATAATCTTTCTTTATTTGCAAATTATGATTATGAATGTATCGGGGTTGATTTAAACAAAGAAAATATCAACAACGCTAATTACAATTTCAAAGAAATAATCCAATGTAAAAACTATCAGTTTTTTCATGATAATATCTTAGAATTTCCTTTAAAAAATCCAAATCTTAATGCAGATATTTTTATGATTCCTAATGTGATTAACTATCTTTTGAAAGAAGATTTTTTAAAATTATTAAAAATTTCTAAAGAAAACTCTATGTATAAAGAAAATGCTTTGTTTTTTTTAAGAACAAGAAGTATAAAAGATTATAGATATGGTTATGGAGAAAAAATAGCTCATAATTGTTTTAAAATCACAAATGATAACACTACAGGAGAGCTTGGATGTATAAACACTCTCTACCAAGAATACGAACTTGTAGAAATTTTAAAAGAATATTTAAATTTATATGATTTTAAAGTACTTACTTATGAGAATACCAATATTATGGGAGAAGATGAAAGATTAGTTAATGATAGCGATATTGTAATTTATGGAAAAATTAAGTGAAAATAGCCATCATGCAGCCAACCTTCAACCCATGGCTTGGCTATATATATATGATACAAAGTGTTGATACTTTTGTCTTTTTAGATAATGTTCAGTTTGAACGCAGATCTTGGCAAAATAGAAACAAAATCAAATTACAAGATAAAACCTTTTTACTAGGACTAAACTTACAAAAAGCACCACAAAAAACATCGCTTCAAAATATTTTATTTGAAAAAGATGAAAAGTGGAAATTTAAATTTCTAAAAACCATTTACCATGCATATTCTAAAAGTGCTAATTTTGAAAAATATTACAGTGTCTTAAAAAAAGCTTTATTTAAACATACGCATTTGGTGCAATTTAATATGGAATTAATCAGAATTTACTGCGAGCATTTGAATATCAAAACACCTATTTTGCAAAGCTCTTCTTTAAACTTAAAAAATGAAAAAAAAGAAAAATTACTACTTGAAATTTGCCAAACACTAAAAGCTGATTATTATCTTTCTCCAGAAGGATCAAAAAATTATCTTGAGAAAGATACAGCAAAAGAAATTTTTAAAAATGCAAATATAAAAATTGAATATTTTGATTTTATCCATCCAACCTATACTCAATTAGGTACAAATTTTATAGCTTATTTGGGAATTTTAGACTTTTTATTTAACGAAAAAAATCCTTGTGTAAAATTTCAAGAATGTATCAAAATTAACGAGTATAATATATGAAAGTTCTTTTTAGAAGCGATAGTTCTAGCACTATAGGGCATGGACACATTAAAAGAGATCTTTTATTAGCCAAACAATACCATGATATATCTTTTGCTTGTTTACCACTAAAAGGCTCTTTAATAGATGAAATTCCTTATCCTGTATACGAACTAACAAGTGCTAGCATATATGAGCTAATCAATCTCATCAAAAAAGAAAAATTTGATCTTTTAATCATCGATCATTATGAGATCACTGCAGATGATGAAAAACTCATCAAACTAGAAACAGGAATTAAAATTCTCAGTTTTGATGATGAGATAAAAGAACATTTTTGTGATATTTTACTAAATGTCAATGCCTATGCTAAAGAAAGTGATTATGAAAATTTAGTACCAAAGTATTGTGAACTAAGATGTGGCTTTTCCTATGCTCTAATACGCGATGAGTTTTATGAAGAAAGTAAGATAAAAAGAGAAAAAATTTATGATTATTTTATTTGTATAGGGGGAAGTGATCCAAAAAATATTTCCTTTGATATAGCAAATAAACTAAATAAAAATAAAACCATCATCATAGCTACCACAAAAGCAAATTCACATCTAAACTCGCTTCAAAAATTAAGCCAAAAAAATCCTAATATACAAATTCTAATAGACTATTCTAATCTTGCTAGATTAATGAATGAAAGCAAAAAACTCATCATTAGTGCAAGTTCATTAGTCAACGAAGCTTTAATTTTAAAAGCAAATTTTAAAGCTATAGCTTATGCTAAAAATCAAGAAAAACTTGCAACATGGCTTGTTAAAAAAGGCTATGAAGTGGAGAGTTTTATATGATAGTTTTAAAAGATTTTATCCATTTAACTCAAGAAGAAATCGAGCTTGTTTTAAAATGGCGTAATGATGAAAATATTGCTAAATTTATGAAAACGCAAAATATCACTTTAAAAGAGCACTTAAGTTTTTTATCTAGTCTAAAAACGGATACAACTAAAAAATATTTTTTAGTTTATGATGATAAAAATATCATAGGAGTAATTGATTTTATCAATATAACCAAACTTTCTTGTGAATTTGGACTTTATGGTATAAAAAAAGGTGTAGGTAATCTTTTAATGCAAGAAGTTAAAAACTATGCTTTTAATGTTTTAAAAGTTCAAACTTTAAACGCATGTGTTTTTAAAGAAAATACAAAAGCTTTGAATTTATATTTAAAACATGGTTTTGAAGTTATTAAAGAAGATAATAATTTTTATTTTGTAAATTTAAACAATCCTCACAGGGATATTATTTTTTAAAAGCTCATTTTTAACATCATTTGGAGTATATTGACTAAAATGAAATATATAAGCACCGGCTAATGCATTTGCACCAAGTTGTATAGCTTTTACCCCATCTTGAGGCTTAGAAAGTCCTCCATTGATAATGAGTGGAATTTTTAATTTACCTTTGAAATACTCTAGTAATTCCCAATCATACCCCAAAGAACTTCCTTCTTTATCAACACTTGTTAAAAGTATCTCCCCTGCTCCTAAAGATTCGTATTTTAATGCAAGTTCTAGCGGATCAATATCTAAAATTTCATTATTAAAAACTTTAAATTTATTTTTGTCTTTTTTTACATCAATCGAGCATACTACACAAGAACTTCCAAAAGTATTTGCCACCTTTTTGACAAAATCTGGATCTTGCAAAGCCATAGAATTAAGACTGATTTTATCAGCACCTATATCTAACACTTTTCTAATATCTTCTAAAGTTCTAATCCCACCTCCAATGGTTAAAGGCATAAAGCACTCATTAGCTATATCTTCTAAGCTTTCAAAATCTATAACACCATTTTTATTGATATCCAAAACTATAAGCTCATCAACATTTCTAGCATTATATATCCTAGCTGTGCTTATTACATGCCCTATAGTTCTAAAAGAAGAAAAATTGATACTTTTTACAAGCTGATGATCTTTTAATAACACGCAAGGTATGATTCTTGTTTTAAGCATACTAGGCCTTTAAATTTGCAAAATTTTCCAAAAGTTTCAAACCTACATTTTGGCTTTTTTCAGGGTGAAATTGCACAGCAAAAATATTATCTTTTTCAAAACTTGCACAAAAAGGTTTTTCATACTCACAAAAAGAAGTTTCCACTCCCTCTAAACACTCTACATAATAAGAATGCACAAAATAAAAATCACTTTTTTCTAAAATTCCATCAAATAGCTTGCTTTTTTTATCACTAAATTGTAAATCATCCCAACCACTGTGCAATAATTTTTCTTTATTTAAATCAAATTTCAAAACCTTTGCTTTTATAAAATCAAGCCCTTCGCACTCTCCACCCTCATATCCCTTACTAGCAAAAAGTTGCATACCAAGACAAATCCCCAAAATAGGCTTTTTATCTTTTAAAACACATTCTTTTAAAAGCTCATCTAGTGCAAGTTTTTTTAAATTTTCCATACCTTGCTTAAAAGACCCAACACCTGGTAAAACTAATTTAGAGGCATTTTTTATATCTTCTTTTTTAGAACTTATAACCACTTCTTGATCAAGTTTTTCAAAAGCTTTTAAAACAGATTTAAAATTGCCAAGATGATAATCAACAATACAAATCATTTCAAAACAAACTCATCTTTTTTTATCAACGATCCATCACTATCTCTTAAGAATTTACCATTTTCATCGCGTTTAAATATCTTTTTATTAGTATAAGAATCGACAATTTTTTCAAATTCTTTTTCACTAAAACCACTAAATTTTAAATACTTCTTAATAGCCTTTTTAGGTGGCTTTCCATCATATTTATTTACAAGTCTCACACCCTCTTCACGGCTAATATAACCAAGTCTTATATCCAAACACGCATTATCCGTAGCTCTTCCAAAACCATATTTACAGTATTTTAAATAATCATGCACATGATTTGAATAGCAATCTAAATTTTCAAAATTCTCATAAGTAGTTTCAACTGGTTTTATACTAGTTTTAAAACCATTTTCTTGAGCTAATTTTAAATTATACTTATAATCCCATTTAAAATAATATCCCAAAAATAACCCCGTAACTCCTACTCTTTGAAGCTCTTCATCACTTGGATAAGTATAAAAATATAAATCCTTCTCTCTAATACCATCAACTCCAATCATATCAGAAATTCTATTACCCAAAAGCCCACCAAATTCTTCAAGCCACTCTCTACCTAAAGTATTTTTTTCTTTAGAACTAGCTGGTCCACCATATTCAATCTGTGGACTTTCCCCCCAAATAATCAAAGGAATTTCAAAAGCAACAGCAATTTTTGGAACACAAGTAAAAATCCCCAAATGGTTTTGCCATTCATTATCGCCCGTTCTTATAAAAGCTTCACGGGATAATTTTTTATACACCAAAGGATTTCTTTTAATATGGATTAAATCAACACCAAGATTATTTAAATTTTTTAAATTCTTTTTACCTATTTTAGTAGGGATACTTGGTTCAAAACAAACACACAAAGGATTAAGTCCAAGTTCAAGACATTTTAAAACTTGAAAAGTAGAATCCTTACCACCACTTACCCCTATCACACAATCATACACAGGATGTTTTTTATATTTTTTCACAAGCTCTAGAAATTCTTTTTCACGCTCTTGCCAGTTTATCTTATGATTTTTCGCTTCTTGCGAGCAACACGCATCACAAATTCCCTCATCATTAAAATGCAAATCAGGCTTAGTATTTGGCATAACGCATTTTTTACAAAATTTCATATTAACTCCAAAAAAATATTTATAATCATCATAAATCGACTATGATTATATTTTCTAAAGCTAAATAAATTTTATTTTGTTACAATATTTTTTATTTAAAGGTTTATAAACTATGGATTTAACTTTACTTCCTTATATGATTATAGGAATTTTTTCAGGTATGGCTTCAGGAGTTTTTGGCATAGGCGGTGGTATGATTATCGTTCCTTTTATGCTTACTTTAGGGCTTAGCTCTCACCATGCTGTTGCAATTTCTGTTGTACAAATGATTTTTGCTTCTATTTTTGGCTCCTATTTAAACTATAAAAAGAAAAATTTAATCTTAAAAGATGGTCTTATCATAGGCTTTGGAGGCTTTTTAGGTGCGATGTTTAGTGGGCTTTTACTCTCATATTTTTCAGATATAACTTTAACAAGTATTTTTCTATGCGTGAGTATTGTATTCTTTTTAAAATTTGCTTTTAATCAAAAAAGTACCATTGGAAACATTGGTCACTCTAATATCTTAAAAAATTCTATTTTGCTAATTTGTGGTATATTTACAGGAATTTTTGCTATATCTTTAGGGATTGGTGGTGGGCTTTTAATCACTCCTATTTTGGCTTATTTTTTAGGCTATGATACCAAAAAAGTAGTGCCACTTAGCTTATTTTTTGTAATATTTGCTTCCATTTCAGGGATTAGTTCTTTTGTATATAATGACATCATTGATAAAGAAGTTTTACAAAATGGAAGCTTGGTGGGACTTAGCTCTATGCTAGGAGTTTATCTTGGTATAAAAATCATGGAAAAAATCAACCTCAAATCCCACCGTATAGCACTTTTATGCATCTACGCTCTTTCTATAACCATGACTATCATAAGTTTAATTAAAAAATTAAATTTATTTTAATCTATCAGCAAATTTTTGCCTATTAGAAGTATAGACAAAGCTTAAAACCTCTGCCACTGCTTTAAAAAGCTCCGGCGGGATAAGATCATTTACCTCACAAGCTTTATAAAGCTCTCTAGCTAAAGGAGGATTTTCATAAATCATAACATTGTATTCATATGCCATATCTTTAATACGCAAAGCTAAAAAATCCACTCCTTTAGCCAAAACCTTAGGCGCAGCTTCTTTAGAACTATCATAACGTAAAGCAACCGCATAGTGAGTAGGGTTAGTAATTACAACATCAGCACTAGCAACATCTTGCACCATTCTGCGTCTTGCTGCTTCCATTTGTAAACGACGAATTCTTCCTTTTACTAAAGGATCTCCTTCGCTTTGCTTGTATTCATCTTTGATTTCTTGTTTGCTCATGCGTAAGTTTTTAAAGTATTGATACCTTACTAAAAGTACATCCAAAAGCCCGATAATCAAAAAAGCTATAATCACAATAGCTGCAAGTATAATAGCCTTATCTCTAAGCCATAAAAGTTGTGGATAAATCGTATAAAGTTCTACCCTAGGAAGCTCTTTCATAAATTGCAATAAAAAAATAAAAGCTATACCAAAAACAACTCCAACTTTAAGAATAATTTTCAAAGCATCAATGATTTTTTTCAAAGAAAAAAGATTTTTAAGTCCATTAATAGGATTAATTTTATTAAAATTTGGAGTAATAGGCTTAGTAGTAAAAATAAAACCAAATTGCATTAAATTACCAAGTACACCTGCAACCATAATTGTTAGAGTAATAGGTAAAACCATAATAAACATTTCTATCATGGTTTTTATAATAATTTTTTGTAAGATTTTTAAATCAAGCTCTATGCCTATAAAACTTTGATAAAACCTATACAAACCGCTAATTCTCTCGCCTATAAAAGGCAACATAAATAACACCACAACCACAGCTATAACAAGTACAGCCACAGCAGATGCATCTTGGCTTTTTGGGACATTACCCTCTTTGCGCGCATCTTCTATTTTCTTGGACGTGGGTTCTTCTGTTTTTTCTTGATCATCAGCAGCCATAAAAAACCTTTAAAAATTTAAAGTAAAATTATAGCATTTAAATCCAAGTATAAACAAATTTGAAACTTGGATTTATTCTCATTCAATTC
>NZ_JAKMTE010000017.1:0-19154 GCF_025773025.1 Campylobacter sp. CNRCH_2013_0855
AAAGACTATGTCCATGGAGAAACTATAGAAAATGATAGAAAAACAGATTTATTTATTACTGCTTATGGTGGTAATGGTAAGGTTGAGACGAACATATATTGGGATATTTTTAGAAAAACTTTTCAAAGAGATATAGAGTTGGTTAAAAAAATCAACATTACCACCTACAATGCCACAGAAGGTGGAGCTAGGATAGAAGGTGCATTAGAAATCACTTTTTCTACAATTTGTAAAGAATTCCTAAAAAAGACAAAACCTCATTTTGCTTTTCCGATAAAAAATCAAAAAAAACTAGAAAAATGTATCACAAAAACACATTTTACCATAGATAAACAATTAAGTATTTTATCAAAATACCTACAACAAGGAAAAAATCTTTTATCTCAAATTGATAAAACTTTCGAAAATAAATCAAACAAAAACATCCTTTCTCTCATTAAAAAAATAGATTCTTTTAAAATAAAAGTTTATAAAAATCCTTTTATTAAAAGTGAGTTATTTGAACCTTTGTTTTTTCATCTTGAGAGTAATCTAGCTATTATTTATGTCAAACCAATCAACACAGAAGAAGAAAAAGCTTTAAAAAATATAGAATGGCTAAAAGTAAATAAAGAATGGCTTGAAAATTTTATTAGTTTTTTAACTATACAAAATGAAGCGATAAAAAAAGTTGATTTTAAAGCCCTTTAAAAGGGCTTTAACTATTGTAAAAGTTTTAATACATTTTGTTGCACAGCATTTGCTTGACTCATAGCATAAGAACCACTTTGAGCTAAAATGTTATATTTAGAAAAATTTGCACTCTCAGCCGCAAAGTCAACATCTCTTATGGTTGATTCAGCTGATTTAATATTTACTTGAGTTACACTAATGTTATTAATAGTAGCTGTGATTTGATTTTGCACTGCACCAATATCTGCTCTAATATTATCAAGGGTTGCAATAGCACTATCTGCTAGATCCATTACAGCCATAGCCCCTCTAAGAGTGGTCACACCAGCACTTTTTGGAGTTGAGATATTATCAGCTGTACTCATGACATTAAAACCCATAGCAGAAGCAACATCAGCTGAAATTTGTCCTTTTACTGCCTCCATATTTGCAGTTACTTGAGCCACATTGGATTCTGTAGAAAAACCTGCTCCTGACCCACTAACAAGTATATCTCTACCATCATTTTTAACTAAAGATAATCTACCATAATTTTCCTCAGCCACAATTCCATCTAATCCACCCATAGAGCCACTAAGTTTTATCCCTCTACCATCGGCTGAATTTAAAATGAGTTTTCCATCCACCACAGAAGCCTCAACCCCTGTTGTGTCTTTTTTAGAATTTATAGCGGCCACCAAAGATCCATCTTTGTCGCCCTCTTGGAAATTTATTTTACCAATAACAACACCATTAATAGAAAAATTTGATCCTGTAGAACCAGCAGGTAAAGTTCCACTTGATATAGTTTGCACTACAGCAGTTGCCCTAACACCTGTTTTATCTGCTACCTTATTTATCTCATCAGCTAAAGCTCCAAGTCCTGTTCCAACACTATATGAAATAGGAACACTTTGAAACTTATAATCATTTACTCCATCATAAGATTTAATAGTAAAAGAACTAGTTCCTGAAGCTGTTACCCTCATACCTGTTTCAAAACGAGTGTGACCGATTTTGCTCGATTGAGTTGGTCCTATAGTTGCATGCACTGTTTGGTTTGACTGAGCGCCGATTTGAAATTCTTGATTAACAAAATTTCCACTTAGCAATTGTTTACCATTAAATGAAGTAGTATTTGCTATATTATCAAGCTCTTCCATCAAACGATTGATTTCATTTTGTATCATGGTTCTAGTTTTTGCTGTTTGACCATCTTGAGCAGCTTGAGTAGCTTTAACTTTAATAGTATCAAGTATTTTTAATTGCTCATCCATAGCTTTATCAGCGGTTTGTAAAATACCTATAGCATCATTACCATTGTTAATAGCTTGACCTAAAGATGCAGCTTGATTTCTCAAAGAGTCTGCTATAGCCATACCAGAAGCATCATCTGCAGCTGAATTGATTCTCAAACCTGAACTAAGTCTTCCTAGAGATTTATCTAACTCTCTAGCTGTGATAGTTGAATTTGCATGTGCATTCATTGCACCTATGTTGGTGTTTATTCTAAAACCCATTTTAAATCCTTTCAAAATATTGCTTAGCCTCTTAAAAGCAAATAGCGTTCCAAAAAATATAAAACTTTTTTATACAAAAATATAAATCTTTTTATTTTCTTTCCGATTTAGCTTAAACGACAGCATGAGGGTGTCGAATATATTTAAAAGGATTTAAAATGGGATTTCGTATTAACACAAATGTAGCATCTTTAAATGCTCAAGTAAATGCAGGTATGAACTCAAGAGCGTTAGATAGCTCTTTAGCAAGACTTAGTTCAGGTTTGAGAATCAATTCAGCTGCAGATGATGCTTCTGGTCTAGCTATAGCTGATAGCTTAAAAACTCAAGCTAACTCTTTAGGTCAAGCTATTAACAATGCAAATGATGCAAATAGTATGCTTCAAATAGCTGATAAAGCTATGGATGAGCAATTAAAAATACTTGATACTATTAAAGTTAAAGCTACTCAAGCTGCTCAAGATGGTCAAACAGCAAAAACTAGAGCGATGATTCAAGGTGAGATCAACAAACTTATGGAAGAGCTTGATAACATAGCAAACACCACTACTTATAATGGTAAACAATTATTAAGTGGTTCTTTTGCAAATGCGCAATTTCAAATTGGCGACAAAGCAAATCAAACTATAAATGCTACCATAGGCTCAACAAACTCAGCAAAAATTGGTCAAACACGTTTTGAAACAGGTGTTAGAGTAACTGCTGGGGGAAGTTCTGGTTTTACTATTAAAAACTACGATGGAGTAAATGACTATACTATTCAGCCTGTTACAATTTCTACAGGTGTTGGAACAGGACTTGGAGCTTTAGCAGCTGAGATTAATAAAGCATCTGATAAAACAGGTGTTAGAGCAACAGCAACTGTTCAAAGTATATCAAGTTCGGCACTAACTGCTGGTTCAACTGGTGCTACTTTTGCGATCAATGGTGTAACTATAGGTAAGGTTGTTTTTGATGCTAATGACAAAAATGGTGCTTTAGTTTCTGCTATCAATGCTAAAAAAGATACAACAGGAGTTGAAGCTTCTATAGTAGATGGCAAACTTGTTCTAAACTCAGCTGATGGTAGAGGAATTAAACTAAGCGGTAGTATAGGCGATCTTGATGCACAAATTACAGAAGAAAATTATGGTAGATTATCTTTAGTTAAAAACGATGGTAGTGATATTTTTATCTCAGGTGGAAGTGCTGTTGGTCTTACGACAAATACAGCTGAAGCTACAGTAAATCTTGAAAGTATTAAAGGTGAAATCACAGCTGATATAGCTTCAGCTATGGGCTTTAATGCTATGAGTACAGCTAATACTGCTGGCAAAAAACAAACAGCTGGTGTTACCTCTTTACAAGGTGCGATGGCTGTTATGGATATAGCTGATACTGCTATAGCAAACCTTGACACTATTAGAGCAAACATCGGTGCTACACAAAATCAAATCACATCAACTATTAACAACATTAGCGTAACTCAAGTTAATGTTAAAGCTGCTGAATCACAAATTAGAGATGTTGACTTTGCGAGCGAAAGCGCAAACTACTCTAAAGCTAACATTCTAGCTCAAAGTGGATCTTATGCTATGGCTCAAGCAAATGCAGCTTCTCAAAATGTATTAAGATTACTTCAGTAGTCAACTTACGATTTCCTAAGCTCACCTTTTGGTGGGCTTTTCTTCTTTTCTAAGCAAAAAATTTAACTTTTTTTTATACACTTTTACTAATTTTAATCCTCACAAGGAAAATAATGAAAAATTTAATCATAGTAGAATCACCTGCTAAAGCTAAAACCATAGGTAATTTTTTAGGTAAAGACTATGAAGTAATAGCCTCTAAAGGACACATTAGAGATCTACCTAAAACTAGCTTTGGTATAAAAATAGAAGATGAAAATTTTAAACCTGAATATAGAATTTCAAATGATCATTCAAGTTTAGTAAAAGAACTCAAAGAAAAAGCTAAAAAAGCTAAAACCATCTATCTTGCAACCGATGAGGACCGCGAGGGTGAAGCCATAGCTTATCACATAGCTAAGGCTATTAATAAAGATGAAAATTCCCTGCCACGCATAGTTTTTCATGAAATTACTAAAAGTGCTATAGAAAATGCTTTAAAAAATCCAAGATCCTTAAATGTAAATAGCGTCAATGCTCAGCAAACTAGACGCTTACTTGATCGCATAGTAGGTTATAAACTAAGCCCTTTACTTAATCAAAAAATTCAAAAAGGCTTAAGTGCAGGGCGTGTGCAAAGTGCAGCTTTAAAAATCATCGTCGATAGAGAAAGAGAGATCAAAGCTTTTATTCCTTTAAAATACTTTAGCATAGATATGATTTTTGAAAAAGACTTGCAAGCTGAACTAGTTGAGTTTCAAAATCAAAAGATAGAAAAACTAAGTCTAACCAATGAAGATAGAGCCAAACTCATCTTTGAAGCTTGCAAAAATGCTAGTTTTAAAATAAAAGACATAGAAAGCAAAGATAGAAAAATAGCCCCACAAGCGCCTTTTATGACCTCAACCCTGCAACAAAGCGCGAGCAATCGCCTAGGTTTTAACCCTAAAAAAACCATGATGATCGCTCAAAAACTTTATGAGGGTGTAAAAACACATCAAGGCATTATGGGTGTGATCACTTATATGAGAACTGATAGCTTAAACATCGCAAAAGAAGCTTTAGAAGAAGTAAGAAAACTTATCAAAAATGATTTTGGCAAAGAATACTTACCAAGCAAAGCAAATATTTATACTACTAAAAGCAAAGGCGCTCAAGAAGCACATGAAGCTATAAGACCGACTAATCTTAGTTTTACTCCAAAACTTGCAAGTGAGTTTTTAGAAAAAGATGAAGCAAGGCTATATACTTTAATATACAATCGCTTCCTAGCTTCACAAATGAATCCTGCTATCTCTCAAACTCAAAATGTCTATGTAAAATCAAATGAAGCAAGTTTTAAAATAAGTGGTAGAAAAATTTTATTTGATGGGCATTATAAAGTATATGGAGATATGGACAAAGATAAAATTTTACCTAATTTAAAACTAGAAGATACACTAAATATCCAAAATATAGAATTAAACTCACATTTTACCGAGCCACCTTCAAGATATTCTGAAGCTGGGCTTGTTAAAAAGCTAGAAAATCTTGGCATAGGACGCCCTTCAACTTATGCTCCAACCATCTCTTTACTTAGTGCAAGAGAATATGTACATATAGATAAAAAGCAAATCATACCTAATGAAATAGCCTTTGTCGTAACAGAAGTTTTAGAACAAAACTTTAGCGATATAGTAGATAGTGATTTTACTTCTAAAATGGAAGATAAACTTGATATCATTGCAGAAGGTAAAATGGACTGGCAAGAAGTTTTAAGAGAGTTTTATTTTCCTTTTATGAGAAAAATTGATGAGGGTAAAAAAAACATAAAAAGCCAAAAAACTTTCACAAAGCTAGATGAAACCTGCCCTGATTGTGGTGGAGAGCTTGCTATAAGAAAAGGAAGATATGGAGAATTTATAGCTTGTTTAAATTTTCCAAAATGTAAATACTCAAGAAATTTAAAACAAGAAACACAAAATGAAGAAAAAAGCGAGAAAAAACTCAACACTATAGGCGTAAAATGCCCAAGCTGTCAAGAAGGTGAGATCGTAGAGCGTTTTTCTAAGCGTGGTAAATTTTATGGCTGTAGTGCTTATCCAAAATGCAACTATATAAGCAAATACAAACCAAGTGAAGAAAAATGTAGCAAATGTGGCGAAACTTTGATTATCAAAGAACTTAAAAAAGGCACATTTTTAGAGTGCTTAAAATGCAAAATCAAAAAGGAAATTTAATGCAAATCATGCTTTGTGCTATATCTAATATAGCAAGTGGAGGGTGCGGTGAGGACTGCAAATACTGCACTCAAAGTGCTCATGTGAAAACTAATATCAACAAATACAAAAGAAAAGATATAGATCAAATTGTTTTAGAAGCTAAAATAGCTAAGAAAAACGAGGCTTTGGGTTTTTGTTTAGTTACAGCAGGCGCTGGACTTGATGATGAAAAACTTGAATATGTGTGTAAAGTAGCTCATGCAGTGCAAAAAGAAGTAGAAGGACTTTTACTCATAGCTTGTAATGGTATAGCAAATTTAGAACAACTCAAAGAATTAAAAAAAGCAGGAATTTTTTCTTATAATCATAATCTAGAAACTTCCAAAGAATT
Source organism: Campylobacter sp. CNRCH_2013_0855 (assembly GCF_025773025.1). NCBI lineage: Bacteria > Pseudomonadati > Campylobacterota > Epsilonproteobacteria > Campylobacterales > Campylobacteraceae > Campylobacter > Campylobacter sp. CNRCH_2013_0855. Next base: position 6,368 of record NZ_JAKMTE010000017.1, read on the forward strand.
TTTTCCAAACATATGCTCTACGCATACTTGGGAACAAAGATTTCAAACTAATCTTTATGCTAAAGAAGCAGGCTTAATGCTTTGTTGTGGCGGAATTTATGGTCTTGGAGAAAGCGAGGCTGATAGAAAAAGTTTTAGAGCAAGCTTAAAAGAGCTTGATCCTTTTTCCTCGCCTATTAATTTTTTCATACCAAATGAAAATTTAAAACTTAAACAAGATTTATTAAATGCTGATGAGGCGTTAAATATCATCAAAGATACTAAAAAAGACTTACCAAATGCACATATTATGGTAGCAGGTGGTAGAGAAGTAGTGCTAAAAGAAAGACAATATGAAATTTTTGACGCAGGAGCTAGTGCTATAGTAGTAGGTGATTATCTTACAACTAAAGGCGAAGAACCTAGCAAGGACATACAAAAACTAAAACAAATGGGATTTAGCTTTGCTAGCTCATGCCATTGATGCTCAAGCTGCTACGGATTTAAAAATTTTACTAGTCGTGGCAGGATGTTTGCTTACTTCACCTTATATTGCTAAATTTTTAAAACTCCCGCTTTCAGCCACTGAAATCATGCTTGGCTCTTTTATAGGATTTTTAGGTTTTATAGGAGAAAGTGAGAATTTTAAGCTTTTGGCTAATGCGGGATTTTATTATCTTATGTTTATTGCGGGTATGGAGATTAATCTTAAAACCTTTTTAAACACAGAAAGAAGTTTGCTCAATAAAGCTTTTATATACATTATACTTTTATATGCTATTAGTATTTTAGCAGTTGAAAGTATAGATATTTCTTATATTTTTGTTATTATTATACCTGTTATGAGTGTGGGTTTGCTCTCAACGCTTTATAGAGACTTTGGTAAAAACTGCGAGTGGCTTAATGTGTCCATGGTGGTAGCCACTTTAGCTGAAGTTGTAAGTATAGTTTTACTTACCATAGCTGCGGCATTTTTAGGAAAAGGTGCTGATATTTTTTCACTCACTCAAAATTTATTATACTTGGTAGGATTTTTAGCACTTTGCATTATTGGATTTAAATTTTTAGAAGTGCTTTTTTGGTGGTATCCACAGCTTAAAACTATACTTATGCCTTGGCAAGATCAAAATGAAAAAGATATAAGATTTTGCATGGCAATTTTCATAGCCATAGTTGCGATTATGATTTATTTTAAACTTGAAGTTGCACTTGGAGCTTTTATATCTGGTTCATTTATAGCTACTTTTTTTGATCATAAAAAAGATTTAGAGCATAAGCTTTCTAGTTTTGGTTATGGTTTTTTAATCCCTATATTTTTTATTTACATAGGTTCAAGCTTTAAACTCCAAATGCTTTTAAACCCTCAAGTTTTAATCATAGCTTTTTCACTAACTGCTTTTATGATAGGACTAAGAATACTTTGTGCTATGACTTTTTTCAAAATACTTGGTTTAAAAAATACCTTTTTATTTGGCTTAAGTCATTCTATGCCACTAACCTTACTCATCGCAGTAGCTACACTTTCTTATCAAACCAATATCATTACTCAAGACATATATTCAGGGTTAGTGCTTACTGCTTTACTTGAAGCAATTTTAGCTATTAGTTTGATTAAATTTATCAATAATCTTAGTAGAAAATAATTCTACTAAGTATTTATTTTTACTTGTTATACTTTATTTTATGGAAAATTTAGACACACTTTTAGAATTAGCCTTAAAGGCAGGCAAAGAAGCCTCTAAAGTATTGCTTGAATATAAAGACAAAAATACTTTATGGCTTAAAGATGATGATTCTCCGGTAGGTTTAGCTGATATAAAATCCAATGAAGCTATTAGTGAAATTTTAGCTTCAAGCGATATAGCTATATGCTCTGAAGAAAATACACTCTCTTATAAAGAAAGAAAAAATTTAGAATATTTTTGGCTTATAGATCCGCTTGATGGCACTAAATCTTATGCCAAAAAAGATAAAGAATATTGCGTTTTAATTGCATTAATCCGCAAAAACACCCCTATACTTTCACTTATAAGCGATGTGGAAAATAATGCATTTTATTATGCACATACCCATACTAAAGTTTATAAAAATAATGAAATTTTAAATCTTAACTTAGAACAATACGAAAAAGTTAAAAATATAGCCCTTTACTCTAAAAATCATGATAATAATGAAGATTTTTTTATTCAAAATCATCTTGAAGGTATTAAGGTTTCATCTGCTTTGAAATTTGTATATTTACTTGAAGCAAAAGCCGGAATTTATCCGCGTTTTGGTGGTCCAAAAGCTTGGGATATAGCCGCGGGAGATTTTTTAGTCAAACAAAATGGTGGAATTTTATACGATTTTGACAAAAAGGCTTTAGATTATAATAGTCCTGATTTTAAACTTCCAAGTTTTATAGCTTTTGCTAAGAACGAATTTAAATTAAAAGGTTTTTAGTGAGATTTTTTTTAGTGTTTTTATGTTTTTTAAGTGCTATTTATGCTAACTCTTTTGCGAATAAAAAAATCATCAAATTACAAAATAACGATGATTTTAATATCATCAATCTTGAACAAAACATAAATTATGATAAACTCTCATATATTAGCACCTTAGCTTTAGTGCCAAGCTATGAAAAAGAATATAATTTTTATTTTTCAAATTTAAAAATTGATGCCAAAACCATGGCAAAAGACACGCTAAAAGCATTAAGTACTATTTTAAATGAGCAAAATAATTTTGCCTTGCTTAGTCAAAAAGAAAATCAAACTTATATCAATAGTCAAAATATCTTACAAGCAAATAAAAATTTCATTAATGCAAGTGAGTTTTTAGAATTCAATCGTTTTAAAAAGGCTGATTTTATTATTTTGCTAGATTTAAAAAGTATTCAAGCAAGCCAACAAAATTTCTTGCTTTTTTCCAATTTTGAAGTCAAAGCCGACATAGAATACAAACTTTTTAATGCTAAAACAAAAAAATTAAAAGATCATAAAATCCTTACTATCAGCACTCAATTTAGCACAAACAATAAAAATAAATCTTATCAAGAATTAGTCCAAGAAATAGCTAAAATTGTTTATGAAGATATTAAAAATACTATATAATCACCACTTCTTCTTCCAAAATAATCCCAAATTCTTCAAAAACTCTTTTTTTAGCAAGCTCTATCAAAAATAAAGCGTCATCAAAACTAGCATGTTTTTTGTTGATTAAAAAATTTGCATGTTCATTACTAAACATCGCATCATTTTTACTAAAACCTTTAAGACCAACTACTTCTATCAATCTTCCTGCATGATCGTTTTTAGGATTTTTAAAAATGGAGCCAAAGCTAGCACCTTTGGGTTGATTTTTTCTTGCATTTTTTAAAAACTCATCTTTGGCTAGGTTAAATCCATATTCTAAAAAAAACTTCGCACTAAACATCACTTCTTTAATAGGATTAAATCTATAAGCAAAAGCAATATTTTGTTTTAAAATTTCTTGATTAAAAGTGCAAATACTGATTAAGTTTTTGCTAATATCCTCATCTTTTAACCCTGCATTCATTTTTAAAATACCACCCAAAGTTCCTGGGATATTTCTTAAAAATTCAAAGCCTTTTAAGTTATTTTCTTTAGCAAAATGATACATTTTAAAGGATTTCACACTAGAACCTATCTCTAAAAACATACCTTTTTCATTTTGCTCTAAAATTTTAATATAATCAAAACTTTTCCCTAAAATTCCAAATTTTTTGGGTTTTGGAGAGATTAAAAGATTATTTGCCCCGCCTATTAAAAAACCATTAAATTCGCAAGGCTCTTCAAGTACTTGCACTTCAAAGCTCGCACCTATACGCACAGAAGAATACCTAGAAAAATCAACAATCATCGAATAAAGCTTGGAATTTGATTTAAAATATTCGTTGTAAAATCAATCATAGAACTTATCATCCAAGGCATTAAAAATACTATTACCACAACAACAAGTAAAATTTTTGGTACAAAAGAAAGCGTAGCTTCATTAATTTGCGTTACAGCTTGAAAAATACTTATAATAAGCCCTGCAATAAGCCCTGCCAAAAGCATAGGCAAAGAAAGCATAAGTGTGATTTTAAAAGTTTGTACACCCAAGGCTACTAAAGTACTTTCCATATTTTCTCCTTAAAATTCAAATTTTATCAAGAATTTCTAAATTCTTCATACTCACTAGGTATAAGATAATCTTTGCTTTTTATTAATTTCTCATAAAATCCATGATTATACCCAAGCTCAAAAAGCTTATCTATAGCATTGTATTGTTTATCATTCATATTAATAGAATTTTTATTTGCGTATAAATTTAAATACACATCAAGTTTTTGTGCATCTACGCGTATTAAATTTCGCTCTAAAAGCATGGAAGCTAAGATTTTTCTATTATTATCCGCTACTTTTACTGCCTTAATCAAATCTTTTTCAATCGCTATGGCATCATTAAGTGGTAAAGATCTTCTAAGTGCCATACCACCCAAAGGTAAAGGCAAATCATCTTTGGCTAATTCTTGCCAAACATCCCAAAGTTCAGCCTCAACACATAAACTTGAATCAAATTCTAAAATACTCTCATGTATAAGCACTCCTGCATCAACTTCATCTTCTAAAACAGCCTTTTCAATCTCTAAAAAATTCTTATAAACAATCCTAGCTTGTGGATATTTTATGCGAAAGATTAAAGCATTAGTAGTGTGTGCTCCACTTAAAGCAACTTTAAAATTTGGCTTTAATTTTTTATTTTTTTTCTTAATAAGCTTTGGCCCATAACCCTCACCAAAACTCACAGCAGTTTTTAACAAGGCATATTCACTAGCTATTAAAGGATAAAGTGCAAAAGATATCGCACTAACATCGTATATATTTTCTAATGCAAGTTCATTTAAAGTTTGTATATCCAAGGCTGTATTTTCATACTCATAAGTATTTCCAATCCAACCAAATTTAATCGCCATATACATAAAAATATCATCAGCATCAGGAGAGTGTGCTACGCTAATTTTTTTATTCATTTTTTTCCTTAAAAATCTAAAAAAGTATTTTAGCAAAATTCAAAATAAAAACTTATATTAAATTTCTTTTTGATACAATTTTAAACATATTATAAAAGGATTAATAAGCATGGATGATAATAAAAGAAAATCACTTGATGCAGCCTTAAAAAGTCTTGATAAAACCTTTGGAAAAGGCACTATTTTAAGACTTGGCGATAAAGAAGTTGAAAAAATTGATTCTATTCCTACAGGTTCTGTTGGACTTGATTTAGCTTTGGGTATAGGCGGGGTTCCAAAAGGAAGAATTATAGAAATTTATGGACCTGAAAGTTCAGGTAAAACTACACTTACCTTACACATCATCGCAGAATGTCAAAAAAAAGGTGGAGTTTGTGCGTTTATCGATGCTGAACACGCTCTTGATGTGAGATATGCAAAAAATTTAGGTGTTGATACAGAAAATCTTTACATCTCTCAACCAGATTTTGGAGAGCAAGCCTTAGAAATCGTTGAAACTATAGCAAGAAGCGGGGCTATTGATCTAATAGTAGTAGATAGTGTTGCTGCGCTTACTCCAAAAGCAGAAATTGAAGGTGATATGGGAGATCAGCATGTAGGTCTTCAAGCAAGATTAATGAGCCAAGCTTTAAGAAAATTAACCGGTATCGTTCATAAAATGAACACTACTGTAATTTTCATCAATCAAATTCGTATGAAAATAGGTATGATGGGCTATGGCACACCTGAAACAACCACTGGTGGAAATGCATTAAAATTTTATGCTTCAGTGCGTTTAGATGTAAGAAAAACAGCAACTTTAAAACAAAACGATGAGCCTATTGGAAACCGCGTTAAAGTAAAAGTAGCTAAAAACAAAGTAGCCCCTCCTTTTAAACAAGCTGAATTTGATGTAATGTTTGGCGAGGGTGTAAGTCGTGAAGGCGAGCTAATAGATTATGGTGTAAAACTTGATATTATTGATAAAAGTGGTGCATGGTTTTCTTACAAGGCTTCTAAGCTTGGTCAAGGTAGAGAAAACGCCAAAGCCTTTTTAAAAGAAAATCCAGCTATTGCAGATGAAATCACTCAAGCTATACAAAACTCAATCGGTATAGATAGTATGATTTTGGGCGCAAAAGAAGACGATGAAGGAGAAGAATAATGTTGATTATTGAAGATTTAAGAGCTTTTGAAGTTTTAGATAGTAGAGGCAATCCTACCATTAAAGCTGAAATCATGCTAAGCGATGGTAGTGTGGGTAGTGCTATCGTTCCAAGTGGTGCAAGCACAGGAAAAAAAGAAGCTTTAGAATTAAGAGACAATGATGAAAGATTTGGTGGAAAAGGTGTTTTAAAAGCTATTGAAAATATCAATGGCACCATAGCTGAAAACATTATAGGGCTTGATGCATTTAATCAAACTCAGCTAGATAATACTCTTTTAGAACTTGATGGGACAAAAAATTATTCCAACCTAGGAGCAAATGCAACTTTAGGAATTTCTATGGCAACAGCGCGCGCTGCTGCTAATGCACTTGGAGTGCCTTTATATCGTTACTTAGGTGGAGCAAATGCAAGCGTATTACCTGTGCCAATGTGCAATATAATAAATGGTGGCGCACACGCAAATAATAGCGTAGATTTTCAAGAATTTATGATCATGCCTTTTGGTTTTTCAAGCTTTAAAGAAGGGTTAAGATCAGTTTGTGAAATTTATGCAGTATTAAAAAAAGAACTAGCTAGCTTAGGTCACTCTACTGCTTTAGGTGATGAGGGTGGTTTTGCACCAAATTTAGCAAATAATACTGAACCACTTGATCTTTTAATGACTTGTATTAAAAAAGCAGGCTATGAAAATAAAATCAAACTAGCACTAGATGTAGCAAGTAGCGAGCTTTACAAAGATGGTAAATATCACTTAGAAGGTAAAGTTTTCTCAAGTGAAGACCTAATCGCGCGTTATGAAGAATTATGTGCCAAATATCCAATTTTTAGCATTGAAGATGGTTTAGCTGAAGATGATTATGAAGGTTGGATTAAACTCACTCAAAAGCTTGGTAATAAAGTTCAGCTTGTGGGTGATGATTTATTTGTAACTAATGAAGATATTTTAAGAGAAGGTATTATGAAAAATATGGCAAATGCTGTATTGATCAAACCTAATCAAATCGGAACAATCACTCAAACTATGAGAACAGTAAGGTTAGCTCATAGAAATAATTATAGATGTATTATGAGTCATAGAAGTGGTGAAAGCGAAGATGCTTTTATAGCTGATTTTGCAGTAGCGCTTAATACAGGACAAATCAAAACAGGAGCTCTAGCAAGAGGTGAGAGAACTGCTAAATACAATCGCTTATTAGAAATTGAACTTGATAATGATGAGTATTTAGGAGATAAACTCTGAGTGACTTATTAAAAGAGTATGATGAGCATTCCAAAAAAAAGGAGGCTCGTCACCAACTCATCAAAACTATTGCATTATCATTTGTAGCTATTATCGTTGCGATGTATTTTGGCAATATGTTTTTTGGTAAATCTTCACTAGATGTTTTATTAAGTTTAAAAAATGAAAAAAAATATCTAGAGAAAAATATTGAAGAACTAAAAGCTAAAAATGCTCAAGCTCAAAAAGAATATTTGCAACTTTTAAGACTTAAAGGAGAAAATTCGCATGAGAATTAATTTTTTTATATTATTTTTACTTTCTTGTGTGTGTTTAAACGCAAAAGAAAATCCTTTTGATAATAACTTACAGCAACAAAATACTGAATTTGTAAAACTCAGTCCTTTTCAAAGGCAAGATTTTAATTTTAATTCTGATGCAAGAATTTTAAAAAACATTACCATTACCTATATCAATCTTGATGGTTCTGAACAACAAACAACCTTAGATATATACAAAAGCATTAATTGGCACGACACCTACTCTTTCGTAAAATCAAAAAGCCCAAATGCTACTCCTATACTTGATGTTTCTGTTACTGTGCCACAAGAGCAAGGAGTAAAAAATACAAAAGCAGAAGAAAACAACACTACAGTTAACATAGAAACACCACTTTTCAGTGGAAATATATATAATTTTATTTCTATTAGTTTTTATAATAACAAAATTAACATTAAAACCGAAGATAAAATGTTAAGACATTTATCCATAGGAGATCCAACTAAAATTATTATAGATTTTGCAAAAAAACAAAATTTCAATACTAAAACACTGCAAGTAAATACAGCAAAGGTTAAAAAAGTTGTCTTTGGATCACACAAAGGATATTATCGTCTGGTAATATATCTTGATGGAAAATATAGCTACCAATACTCTCGTAGCGAAAATTTATATACCTTTAACTATCGCTAAGAGTTTTTTGTAACTCTTAAGCAAATCTATGATCATAAATAATCATTTGAAATCTTTGGGCTATCATTCTAGCTCTTTCTATGATGATACTTCTTGGCTCATCTTCAAAAACTTCTTGCAAACTCTCATCAAATAAGTTAAGCCAAATGTCAAAAAATTCTCTTGGAAATGGAGGTAGTTCATGATGAGCTCTTAAAGGAGAACCACTATAACTTGGATCACCTAAAAACATTCCTGCCCAAAAACTTGCTATTTTTTCTTTATGCTTTTTCCAACTCTCATCATCTGTGCCAATTTTTTCATTAAAAATGGGTCCCAAATTCTTATCAACTCTAATTTTTGCATAAAAAATATCCATAAGTTTTTTAATACCATCATGCTTAATAGTTTCAAATTTCATATTTTTCCTTAAAAATAATTTTTGATAATTGTAATAAATTTATAAATTAAAAATATAGATAAATGTTAATTTTTAGTATAATTTCAAAAAACTTTAAAAGAAAAAATATGACTTATACTATTTTACCACCCAATCAATTTTTAGATGATTATGTTTTAAATATACAATTACATCAACTAGCAAAAATTTCAAAAAATGCTTATAAATTTTGGAAAAATGTTCAAGCAGGACGCTATCAAGGCACAAGGGTGGTATTTTTACACAAAAAAAGTATTTTAAAAAAACATCAACATCTCATACAAAAATGTGAAAACTTAAATGGCTTTGTATTAGCAAGTGCTTTTTGCTCATTTACCACTTTAGCTCCCTCCCATTTAGTAGAAAAAAATAACTCTCAAATTTATAAAATCTTAGATATTAAAGAGGTTTGTGGAGTTAAATTTGTAAATTTAAAGGCATTTTACGATTTTTTAAATTTAGATTATAATTGTAATATCTATATCGAAAAATGTCATTTTTTTAGCCCTACTCCTTTAGAAAAACGTATTAAAATTACTGAGAGTATGTGCGTTGGGTATTACTAACTTTTACGACCAAATTTATCATCAAAATACACCATTGCTATAGCACCAAAGTGACTTAGCTAAATATCCTACAGCAAAAATCCTATAATTATTAAATATTTGTAAAAAAAATGGGCTTAATTTTCAAGAAAAAATCTTTAGAAATATAATTTACAAAAAATACCAAAATTCCAAGGTCTCTCTCAAAGAAGAAAGACCTAAAATTTTATATCTTTTTTACCAAGATTTTTACTCACTCTTAATCCATCTCATAAGTATCATCATCGCTATAATCATCATCATACTCATAATCATCATCATCATAATCATACGATCTTTGATTATTTGCATAAGTATCATCATCTGTTTCATCATACATTTCATCATCGTAATTTTCAAATTCTTCATCATCATAAGCCATTATAAATCCTTTAAAATTTTTTAGTAGTATTTTAATATAAAAAGATACATTTTGGTATAATTTTTCAAACTTTACTCAAGGAAAAATATGAATTTAACGCATTTAGATGAAAAAAACCATCCCAAAATGGTAGATGTAAGTCAAAAAGATATTACTCAAAGAAAAGCTTGTGCAAGTGGTAAAATATATATGAGCAAAGAAGCATTTGAAGCTATCGTTGAAAACAAAGCTAAAAAAGGACCTGTTTTACAAACTGCTATCATAGCAGCCATCATGGGAGCTAAACAAACTTCAAATCTCATTCCAATGTGTCATCCCTTAATGATTTCAAAAGTACAAACTCATATAGAAGAAAACAAAGAAGAATACTCTTTTAAACTTTTCGTAACCATAAAATGTGAAGGAAAAACCGGAGTAGAAATGGAAAGCTTAACAGCTGTTAGCATTGGACTTTTAACTATTTATGATATGGTTAAAGCTATTGATAAAAGTATGCAAATTACTGATATAGTTTTAGAAAGCAAGGAAGGAGGAAAAAGTGGTAAATATTTGCGATCTTAAAAAAGAACCTATTATAAATTATCCTACTTTTTGGGACTATAAAGTCGTTTTTGAAGCTGGTGTTGATGCCTTAGAAGTTTTCACTCAAATACTTAATGAAAGAGAATTTAAATACAAAATCTCAAATACTAGCAAGCAAGGCACATATAAAAGCTATCTTTTAAGTGTTTATGTCGATAGTAAAAGTGATCGTTTAAATATTTTTAACCAATTAAAAAGCAAAGCCAAATTTGTACTATAAAAAGGAAAAACTATGAAAAATTTAGCCATTATTTTTGAAAATTCTCTCTTAGCTTGTGAAAAAAATGAAATTCCAAGCTTAATCAGCGAACTTGTTTTTAATCTAAGCTATAAAAAAATTAGTTTTGAAAATACTAGCAATGAAGAACTTTTTGCCATCTTTTCTAAGGCATTAGAAAAACTTGAACTTATAAATGAAGAAAATATTTCTAGAATAATCCAAGGCATCATCAAAGCTAGAGTGGAAGAAGATAAAAAAACATTTTTTGCTTATATTAATGAATATGGCAAATTAAAAACAAAAATTGAAGAACAAAAAAACACCATTAAGCACAAAATTTGCGATAATTTTTTTGACTTAGAAAAGACTTTAAAAGATTTAAATTTAAATGAATTTAATATAAGTATCAATGATGCTATGCTTTATGATATAGAAATATTAGGTCTTTTAAAAGAAACTGCTGAAAGCGCTTTTATTACAACTTTAGAAAAAGGTGAAAATATAGAACTTACTTCTTGTGAAATCGCTAAAAACCTTGTATTTAATGCAATTTGCGAAGGAAGTTTTGAAAAAGAAAGAATTTTAAAAATCTCTCAAGTGATTTTAAATGCAGCTTTTGAACTTGCTAATGAATCAAAAGTTTTTGCTTATGATTTATGCATAGGAAGTATTTATGGAACGCAAGAAGGAATTTCTTTGGCGATTGAAAAATTTAAAGCAAGTTTTGCATATAGCGCTTTAGAACATGATTTAAAAAACAAAGAAAAAGAACTTATAGACATAGAGCAAGAATTTATCCAAATGCTTAAAAAAATATCATTAGAACTTAATAACCCTGTAAAAGATATACTTAAAGATTTATTAGAAAATAAATTTGACACTTTATTTGCTAAATTTAAACGCCTTATACAAGAAAATAGAGAACAAATCCTTATTAAAATAAATGAAATTAAACAAAATCCAAAAATTGATGATTTTAGTAAATTAGCACAAAACAAACTTAATAACTTAGCTAAAGAGCTAAGCGAGCTTGAAAAACTTGCAAGTCATAAATATAAAAGTTTAGATAAAAACAACGCAAAAGAATTAGGGGTAAGATTATGGGAAAAAGCTAAGATGTTAATAAAAAGATAAAAAAATATTAAAAAATGCAAGATAGTATTTTTACTTAAAATACACAAAAATAAAAGAGGTAAAAGATGTTCAAAAAATTAAATTTAACCATAAAAATGATTTTAATATTATCCTTTGTCGTTTTTATTGGTATAGGAATTTTATCAACAGTCATAGTTTCAAAAAGCTATCAAATGCTTAATACTGAAGCCTATAAACTCCTATTAAGTAGTGCCAATAGGTATGCCAATGGAATTCAAGCAATTACTCAAAATGCATATTCAACACTTGAAACAGCACAAGGAGTTATTAAAAATTTTGCAAGCAAAGATGAAAATCTAGATATAGAAGATTTAAAAATTTTGTTAAGTAGTATGCTAGACTCAAATTCTTGGACTTATTATGCATATATCCATCTTAACCAATATCACGGAGAAAAAATTCCTCTAAATTTTACACCATCAGGTCAATTTTTGCTTCTAGCTAAGGATGAAAATCCTCAACAAAAAGGTTCTGTAAAATTTCTTCAAGCCGAAGATGAAATTATGCAACAAAATTCTATTACTAAAGTTTTACAAACCAAACAACCAGCAGTTGGAAGACCTAAAGATTACTCTGTAGGTGGAGAAAAAATATCTCTAGTTAATATCGCCCTCCCTATTTTTGGAAAAAATGATAAGCTTATTGGTGCAATAGGAATGCTTGTTCGCATAGATTTATTAAGAGAAGAATTAAATGATCCGAAAAAAAGCTTATTCGCAAACGATCAGCGTTTATTAATTTCCAATGGGGGTTTAATTATCTCAAGTCCAAAAGCTGAATATGTAGGCAAAATTATCACAGAAATCAACCCTCATCCAAGTGCACAAAAAATATTGGATTTGCAAAATTCTAAAGAAAACGGATTATTCGTCTTTATACCTGCATCAACAGGTGAAGAAAATTTAGCTCAACTTATAAATTTCAATCTATGGGAAGGTTCTAAAGATTTTTGGAGTGTTGTTACTATAGCTCCTAAAAAATCTGTAGAAAAACCAGCTAACTCTTTAATGTTTATTGTATTTATAATATCTATCATTGTTTTATTTATCATTATAATAGCTATTTATTTTTATGTAAAAAAAGGTATTGTTGAAAAAATTCATGGACTCCAAAC
>NZ_JAKMTE010000018.1:0-18466 GCF_025773025.1 Campylobacter sp. CNRCH_2013_0855
TTTTGAATAGCTTGTAAAGGTGATAAATAATAAGAAATAATAAAATAAAGCAAGATAATACTAGCTATGCTTGTGAAAATAACAATAGAGGTTTGAATATAAGCTATTTTTAAAGCCGGAGCTTCTATTACTTCTATATCTTCACCTGCACATGTTGTATAGCCATCAATTTTTACACAAATACCAAATCTATCTTTACCTTTTTGAGTGGTATAATTAAAGATGTTGTAATCTCCAGCTTGTTCATAACTTTTTGCTACAGTAACAATATCTGGATTCTTTTCTTTGCTAATTAGTGTCTTATCTGTTGCTGCAAAAACATTATATTCATGGTCAAACACAAAAGTTCTTCCTGGTAATTCACTAAATTCAGTTTGTAGATCTTTTACTAAAACATCAATGGCTAATATACCTATAAATTTGCCATCTTTAACTAAAGGCATAGCATAGGTAAAACAAGGTAAACCTGTCGTTGCATCAATGTAAGCTGCAGTAATATATAAGCCATTTTTCTTTTTAGCTTCTATATAAAATTCTCTTGTTGTTGCATCGTAGTTGTCTGCTTTGCCATAAGTTCCATATTCTAATCCTTTGCTATCACTGTCTGGATCACTTACTACTAACTCACCATTTGGTTGAGCAATATAAACAGCCAAATAATTACCTGCATCTCTAAAAGATTTTAAAAGTTTTCCTGTGTTACGCATTAGTTTTTCTTGTGTATCGAGTTCTTCGTAAGAAAATCTTGTAATAGCTTGTGATAATCTTTCTAAAGAATTGATGTTAATATTTTTAAAATCTCTCATGGATTTTTCTGCAGCTCTAACATAGTTTGTCTCAGCTTTTATAACTTCATAATTTAAAGCTTTTTTGGTGAAAATAAAACTAATAACACCTAAAATTATAAGACAAACTACAGCCATAATATTCGCAATAAGCGATAATTTTAATTTGATACTTTTCAACAAAAACTCCTTTTTTTTGATTTAATTTATTTTAAAGATAAATTTGCAATACTCCTATTATATCAAAAAAAAAAAAAATAAAATAAAAATAAAAAACATATGATGAATTATTTTTTAACAGTGGATAATAGATTACAACAAGCGTTAAACAATATTTGATAAGTTTCATCAAAATTCCTACTATACCAAGGATCAGGAACTTCATCATACCCTAATTCTAATGCAAAAGAGGTAATTTTGCGAATTTTATGTTTTACACTTGGAAAATTTTTAACTACATCATTGTAATTGGAGTTATCCATTACTATAATTAAATCATTATCTTCGCACATTTTTAAGCTTAGTTTTTGACTGCAAAATGGCTTGGAGATGATATTTTTGCTATTTAACATGGCTTTGGTTTTATAATGCATGTCTTCTCCATCGTGGTAACCTGAAGTACCTGCGCTAGAAATAACAAATTCATTATTTAAATTTTCTTTTGATATAAGATCTTTCATAATAAATTCGGCCATAGGAGAACGACAGATATTTCCCAGGCAAACAAAAATAATCTTAGTCATTTTTTCCTCTAAAATTGTGTAGTTTTTTCAAAATTATAGCAGTATTTTGAAATATTTTTAAAGATTAATTAAAACTAAGATATAATTTTTTCATTAGCGGGGAGCTTTTGCTGAGAGGAAGTTAGACTTCGACCCTTGAGGAGTTTGGTAATGCAAACTTTGAATTCTTGCAAAAACTTTCCTTTTTTATAAAAAAGGATAAAAATGATACAAGCAAAAACAAAAACTAAAATTCCTATCTTAACTATAGCTGGGAGTGATTGTAGTGGTGGAGCTGGCATACAAGCTGATTTAAAAACTTTTAGCGCGCATAATTTATTTGGTATGAGTGTGATTTTAAGTGTAGTAGCTGAAAATACTGCAAGAGTGATTTCTTGCTTTGATATACCAACTAAGATAATAGATGAGCAAATGCTAGCAGTTTATGAAGATATAGAGCCAGTTGCTGTGAAAATTGGAATGCTAGGTTCAAAAGAAATTATAACTTGTGTAAAAGAAAATTTATTACGCTTTAAGGCTAAAAATGTAGTGATAGATCCTGTGATGTTCGCAAAAAATGGTTATGCTTTAATGCCTTTAGAAAATTGTCAATTTTTTAAAGATGAAATTTTATCTTTGGCTGATGTGCTTACTCCAAATATACCTGAGGCTGAGTTTTTGTGTGATTTTAAAATATTTAATGAAGAGGACATGAAAAAAGCTGCTATAAAACTTCACAAAGAAGGCGCAAAAAGCGTCTTAATTAAAGGTGGACATAGTAAAGATAACACTAATGATGTTTTTTACGATGGAAAGGAATTTAGTATTTTTAAAGCAGAAAAAATCAGCACAAAAAACACACATGGCACAGGTTGTACATTAAGTTCGGCTATAGCTAGCAATCTTGCTTTAGGTAAAGAAAAACATGAAGCTATAAAGCTTGCTAAAGATTATGTATACGGAGCTATATTAAATTCTTTAGCACTTGGAAAAGGTTATGGTCCAACTAATCACTTTTTTCAATATGACAAGGAGTAAAAATGATTATCAAAGCGGTAAGAGAAAAAAATCCTTTGATTCATCATATTACCAACTATGTTACAGCTAATGATTGTGCAAATGTAACTATAGCAATGGGAGCAAGTGCTGCTATGGCTGATTTTTATGAAGAACAAGTTGATTTTGCTAAAATAGGCTCAGCTTTAGTATTAAATACAGGCACGATTAGTCAGCTTGTAGCTAATTCTATGTTAAAAGCGATCAAGGAGTATGCTTTATTAAATAAACCTATAGTTTTTGATCCTGTTGCTTTGGGTGTTAGCAAGGCAAGAGATGGGATTAATTTTGAATTGCTTAATCTAAAAGGTATTAGTATTGTTAAAGCAAATGCATCTGAAATGGCTAGTGTTATAGGTTTAGATGGTAAAGCAAGAGGGGTTGATAGTACTTTTGTGATCAATGATGAGTTTTTAGAAAAAGCTAGAGAATACTCTTATAAAACCAAGCGTGCTTTAGCCATAACTGGAAAAATTGATTATATTGTAAATCAAGAGCGTATTGCTAAAATTTATAATGGATCTATTATGGCTACTAAAATAACTGGAGCAGGTTGCATGTGTGCTTCTTTGTGTGGAGTTTTTGCAGGAGTGCTAGAAGATAAATTTCAAGCTAGTTTATATGCTTTGCTTAGTTTTGGTATAGCTAGTGAAATCGCTCAAGAACTTTCTAGTGGAAGTGGTAGTTTTAGAGTAAATTTAATCGATGCTTTAAGTAATTTAGATGATGAAGAAATTAAAAAAAGAGCTAAATATGAAATCATTTAAAATTTATCTTGTTGCAAGCAAGGGTGAAAAAAGTGAAAGTGAGTTTTTAAATATTTTAGAAGCTTCTTTGAAAGCTAAGATTGATATTTTACAACTTAGGGAAAAAAATCTTAGCACTTTAGAATTTTATAATCTTGCTTTAAAAGTTAAAGCTTTGTGTGAAAAATACAATACGCCTTTTTTGATAAATGATAGAATCGATATAGCCATGGCTGTGAATGCAAATGGAGTGCATATAGGTCAAAAGGATATGCCTTTAAAAAAAGCAAGAGAGCTTTTGGGCGAAGATAAAATCATAGGACTTACGATCAATCATAAAAGTGAGCTTGTTAATACTCAAGGTGCTACTTATCTTGGAGTAGGGGCTGTTTTTGCTACGCCTAGCAAGCAAGATTGTGTTGTGCTTGGTGTAGATGGATTAAAAGAAATTACTAGTTTAGCTTCTTTGCCTATTGTAGCTATAGGTGGGATAGATGAAGCTAATTTAAATTTGCTTAAAGATTGTAATATACAAGGTATAGCTGTGGTTAGAGCAATAATGCAAGCAAAAGATCCTTTTAATGCAACTTTAAATTTAAGATCAAGTTTTGATCAAACTTTTATAGGAAAATAATGGTTTATTTTATAGGAGATAAAGAATTTGATGGCGTTAAGACTATAAGATTAAATGAAATTAAATTTCTTAATTTTGAAGTTAATTTAAAGGAATTTGATTGTTTAATCATTAGCTCTAAGAATGCATTAAGAGCATTAATGTCAAGTAAAAGCAAAATTGATTTTGATATTAAACTTTATGCTGTGGGTCAAAAAAGTGCTGATTTTGCAAAAGAGCTTGGCTTTAAAAATGCCAAATATCCTAGCAAGGCTTATGGTAAAAATTTAGCTAGTGAGTTTTTATCTGAGTTTAAAAATAAAAAATGTCTTTATTTAAGAGCGAAGAAAATTAGTTCGGGTCTTGATGAGTATTTGTTAAAAGAAAATATCTTTTTAAAACAATTAATTGTTTATGAAAATATAGCCATAGAGCCTAAAAAAGATGAGCTAAAAATACATCATCCAAGTGTTTTTATCTTTAGCGCTCCATCAAGCATAGAGCAATTTTTGAAATTTTTTACATTAGAAAAAGAAGATAAGGTTGTAGTTATAGGTCAAAGTACAGCTTTAAAGCTCCGTAATCTTAAAAATTTATATATATGTAAAGAGCAAGATCTAAACTCTTGTTTGAAATTAGCTAAGAGTTTAGATCTTTAAAAGTTTTATACAATAAAAATGAAGCAATAAACGCCATAAAAACTTCACTTACAAAAGAAGTAAGCCAAACCCCATTTAAGCCAAAATAATGCGATAGTATTTGTATAAAAACAAAAGGCAATATAAAACTTTGTATCATAGATATGATTAAAGAAAGCATAGGTTTATCTAAGGCAGTAAAAAAAGACGCACAAAGTTTTCCAAGCCAACTTAATAAAAAGGAAAAAGAAAACAACATAAGTGCATTTTGTGCTATATTTGCAAAATCAACTTCATCATTTTTATTAAAAAAAGAAACCATAATTTCGTTGAAAAAAAATGTGAGTAAGAAGATAGAAGTTCCAAATACACTAGATGCTATAAGCATTCTTTTAAAAATAGCTTGAATTCTTAATATGTTTTTGTAGCCGTAGTTGTAACTTATGGCAGGTTGCATGGCTTCGCACATTGATAAAATCAAAGCAAAGGTAAAAGTGCTTAAATAAAGTATAACAGAAAAAGCTGCTAGTGCTTGATTTCCTGCTATTTTTAATAATATAGTATTAGCTAGTATAGTGTAAATAGAGCTTGATATGTTAGAAAAAAATTCAGAAGAGCCATTATAGATGATATTTTTGAGTATTTTTAAACTAATCATAGGTCTTTTAAATTTTAAAATTAAATTTTTAAAAACAAAAGGTATAAAACTCAAAATAGTACCTAAAAACATTCCTAAACAAGTTGCTAGAGCAGCTGAAAATAAACTCCATTCAAAAACAACTATAAAAAGCCAATCTAAAACTATATTGCTTAAAGCTACTGTGATATTAACCACCATGCTATAAAATGTTTTACCGCATATTCTTAAATAATTATCCATAGCAAAAGCCAACATGATAAAGGGTGCAAAAAGAGCAAAAATTTGCATATATTCAGTAGATAAATTTTGTATGTTTTCATCAGCCCCCATAAGAGCACTTAAAGGTCTTGTTAAAAAAAATCCTAGTATTCCCATTATACAAGAGATGATAAAAATTAAAATGATACAAAAAGAAAAAATAGCTCTTGCTTTTTCGATTTTTCCTTTGCCTAGATTGATTGCTATTTGCACTGATGAGCCTATAGCTATCATATCCGCTAGGGCAAAGCTTATCATGATAAAGGGCATTACTAAATTCATAGCAGCAAGAGCATCTGTTCCTAAGTATCTTCCAACAAAAATCCCATCAATGATAACATAAAGGTATATAAATGCAGCACTTGCCATATTAGGCAGGGCACATTTGTAAAATAATATAGTAGCGTTTGTATTAGTATAAAAATTGTGCAATGACATAGTTTTCCTTATTAGTATTTATTTATTATCTGTTTAATAAATTGTATAAATAAAATAAAGCTAATAAAGAGATTCGATGCCTTCTATAGTATCTTTAAAATATGGATCTGAAATTTCAATAAAACAATCTTTGAAAAACATAAATCACCTAAATTTTAAAAATCCTATATTGTATAATACAAAATTATTATATTGTAAAAGTCTTTATTTTCTGCTTAATATTCATTTTATTTTTTTTTATCCGATTTTTATAAACCCACAAAAAAAGGAGCAAGGATGCAGATAAATTCGTATTCACGTGTGGCAGTGGAGTCACAGATTAGCAATAGGAAGGCTGATTCGAATACAAAACTTGAAGATGCCAATACTAAAAGTGCTAATAGTACAAAAGATATTGATGAGGATAAGCTTAGTAAGCTTGCTAGCATAGGTGGAAAAGGTATAACAGAACTTTATGCTATGAGCTTTATGCAACAAGCATTTAGTATGAGTTCCTCTAATGGTTTAACTCAAGCTGGGATTTTTCAAGGAACTCAGTCTAAGGATTCTTTAACGGCTATTCTATCAAATGTAGATTTTAAAGCTATAGGATATGAAGGTAAAGATATACTTAGTTTAAATGCTGATGAGGCAAAAGAGCTTATTGGGGAAGATGGGTATTTTGGTGTAGCAAAAACATCTCAAAGATTGGCTGATTTTGTTATTAATGGAGCTGGTGAAGATATGGAAAAACTCCAAAAAGGTTTAGAAGGTCTAAAAGCAGGATTTGCGCAAGCGGAAAAAATGTGGGGTGGCAAACTTCCTGATATCAGCTATGAAACAATTGATAAAGCTATTGAAAAAGTAACTCA
This sequence comes from Campylobacter sp. CNRCH_2013_0855, assembly GCF_025773025.1. Lineage (NCBI taxonomy): Bacteria > Pseudomonadati > Campylobacterota > Epsilonproteobacteria > Campylobacterales > Campylobacteraceae > Campylobacter > Campylobacter sp. CNRCH_2013_0855. Next base: position 6,748 of record NZ_JAKMTE010000018.1, read on the forward strand.
AAAAATTAATGAAATGGGTGGAAATTCTTTAGATATCAATGCATAATTCCCTAGTTTTAAACTAGGGATTTAGTCTATTTTTAAAACGCTTAAAAATGCTTCTTGAGGTAAATGTACTTTACCAATGGCTTTCATTCTTTTTTTACCTTCTTTTTGTTTTTCAAGAAGTTTCCTTTTTCTAGTAATATCCCCACCATAGCATTTTGCAGTTACATTTTTACCCATAGATTTTACATTTTCTCTTGCAATGATTTTGTTTCCTATGCTTGCTTGGATGGCAACTTCAAAAAGCTGTCTCGGGACGATTTCTTTCATCGCTTTTACTAATTCTCTACCTTTGCTTAATGCTTTTTCATTTGGTACTATAATGCTTAGTGCATCGACATTTTCACCAGCTACTTTAATATCAAGTTTTACAAGATCTCCTACTCTAAATTCAATAGGCTCATAATCAAAACTAGCATAACCTTTAGTGAGTGACTTGAGTTTATCATAAAAATCCATAACGATTTCGTTTAAAGGTATATCATACTCAAGTAAAACACGCTCAGGAGTGATATAATCCATCTTAACTTGCATACCGCGTTTGCGATTTAAAAGAGTGATTAAATTTCCTAGATACTCACTTGGAGTTATAATGGTTGCTTTTACATAAGGTTCTTTTATATGATCGATTTTATTTACTGGAGGTAGCTCGCTTGGATTTTGAATTTTTAAAACTTCTCCATCGGTTTGATAAATTTCATAAGTAACAGTTGGAGCAGTAGCAATCAAATCAAGGTTAAACTCACGTTCAAGTCTTTCTTTAATAACCTCCATGTGTAGAAGACCTAAAAAACCAACTCTAAAACCAAATCCTAAAGCAAGGGAAGTTTCAGGTTCATAGGTAATAGAACTATCATTAAGTTTTAATTTATCTAAAGCATCTCTTAAATCTTCAAATTTATCCGTTTCTATAGGATATAATCCTGCAAAAACAAAAGCCTTAGCCTTTTCAAAACCACCGATAGCTTCTTTTGCTTTATTTTTTGTTAATGTTATGGTATCGCCCACTTGAACATCGGCAACATTTTTAAGTCCAAGTACAATAACACCTACTTCACCTGATTCTAATTTTTTAGTTTTTATAGGACTTAATGGATGAGGATAAAAAAGATCTTGTACAAGATGTTTTTTATCTGTACTCATAACCAAAACTTCATCATTTTTAGCTATATTTCCCTCATAAATTCTAACTAAAGCTAAAGCTCCAAGATAATTATCAAACCAAGAATCATAAATTAAAGCTTTAGTAGGTGCTTCATCATCAGTTTTTGGTGCAGGAATTTTTGTGATGATGGTTTCTATGAGTTCTTTTATACCTACACCTGTTTTTGCACTAACACAAATTGCATTAGAGCAATCAATTCCTATAATATGTTCTATTTCGTGCTTAACCTTTTCAATATCAGCTGAAGGAAGATCTATTTTATTAATCACTGGTATAATTTCAAGATCATTTTCTAAGGCTATATAAACATTAGCTATAGTTTGAGCTTCTACACCTTGAGAAGCATCGACAACAAGCAAAGCTCCTTCACAACTTGCTAAAGAGCGACTTACTTCATAGGAAAAATCAACATGGCCCGGAGTGTCTATTAAATTTAATACATATTCTTCATTATTAAATTTATAATTTAAACGTACAGATTGAGCTTTTATAGTTATACCACGCTCTTTTTCTATATCCATAGTATCCATTACTTGGGCACTCATTTGTCTATCGCTAATTGCACCGCATTCACTAATAATCCTATCAGCTAGTGTGCTTTTTCCATGGTCAATATGAGCTATAATAGAGAAATTTCTAATATTTTTCATTAAAATTCCTTAAGATTGTCTCATTTTTCTTTTTGCCAAACCTACTTGCTCATAAGCATCTATTTCTTTTTTTAGGGTTTTATATCTTTTTTTTAATTCATTGTTTAAAAAAGATATATTTTTTGGGCTAGCATTTGCATTAGCTGAAATAGCACTAACAAAATCTAGTTTTCTTTTGGTGGCGCTGTCTTTTGGGTTAGAGTTAAATTTTTGCGAATTTAGAAATTGCAAAATTAGCTCATGTAATTCTTGAGCATTTTTAGCATTATCAGCTTTTGATATAAATTCTTCTATATCATTTATTTTACCCATGGTATTATTACTTTTTATGGGCGTTGTTATAGATGATGTTTTTGAAATGTTTTTATCTTTATTGATAAAAAATATTATTATTATAATACCTAAAATAATTATAATAAATAGGGCGATAATTAAAAAAATCAAGAGAGAGCTTTTCATGATTTAGTCCTAAAGTTTTTTAGCATAAGATTTTTTAAGATAAGCACCTAGGCTTAATACTACCATAAACAAAAAGCCCCAATATACGTAATCAGGAATTTTTACAGAATCTCCTGCTGCATAAGAATGCATACCAGTTAAAAAGTAATTTACTCCAAAATAAGTCATAATAATTACCCAATATGCAAACATAGAGCAAACTGCAAAAGTATATTGATTAGCCCATTTTGGCACCATTCTAATGTGTAAAATAGCCGCATAAACTAAAATACTAATTAAAGCCCAAGTTTCTTTAGAGTCCCAACTCCAATATCTTCCCCAACTTTCATTTGCCCATATAGCACCCAAGAAATTTCCTACAGTAAGCAAGCAAAGCCCTAAAATCATAGCCATTTCATTAATTCTTGTTGCTTCTGTGATATTTCTTAAAATATTTTCATTGTGCTTGCCATTGATTTTTAGCATGCATAATAAAATAAGCACAAATATACCTAATAATGCACATAAACCTAAAAATCCATAACTAGCGGTGATAACTGAAACATGTATAGTTAGCCAGTATGATTGTAACACAGGAACTAAATTGGTAATTTGTGGATCCATTTGACTAAGATGAGCCACACCTAAAGTAACTCCTGCTAAAATAGAAGTTAAAGAAAGTGCAATAGGACTTTTTCTAGAAAAGAAAATTCCAGATAAGGATAAAGCCCAGGCTATATAAACCATACTCTCATAAGCATTACTCCATGGCGCACGACCTGCTATATACCAACGCAAAGCCAGGCCTAGAGTATGGATAAAAAATGCTACAATGTTAAACACATAAACACATTTAAAAATAAAATCAATGCGAATTTTTGGTAGAAGCATTTTAACAAAAACTATAATTAAAAGTAAAAATCCAGCACATAAATAAAGCGGAGTAAGATTTACAAAAATTTGACTTTTATTGAAAAAGATTTCTGTATTAATTTTTTTAGCACTTGGCATAACTTCATGGCCATATTTTTCTTGATAGTTTTTGATAGCATTTAAGTTTTTAGTTGCTTCATCCCAGTTGTTATGTACAATAGAGTTGCTAACTGCGTTGAAATAATTTTCTAAAATACTTTTAACTTCCGCACCTTCTTCGCCTTTTAAACCTATATAAGCTTCGCGTGGTGCTACCCATTGGTTGTTAGTGCTATTTTGTAAAGGGATAAATCTAAAAATATCGCCTGAAAAAATTAAATTTACAATATTTACCCTTTCATCAAGCTTGATAATTTCTTTATCAAAAACACTTCTACGATTTGGATTTTTTCTAATAGCATTTTCTACATATTTTTGTAGTTTATAAGCATCTGTAGTGAAAAAATCTTTAAAACTAGTATAAGCTCTAGGTTCAATATCTAAAATTTTAGAAATTTCTTCATTAACCAAACGACTTGTTGGCATAAAAATAACATCTTTATCATACCATGCACTGCCATCAAAAATCATTGATATGATAGTCGCTTCAGCACTTTGTCCTTGAAAGGTTGTATTTTTGTATATTTTTTCTAAAACTTCCATAGCTAAAGTATTAAAAGGCACCATTCTACCATCAGGCTTTTGCACTACTAAAGAAGCAAGTTCTTTAGCATGTGCTTCATCTACCTTGATGGGTTCATTTGCATAAGTATTTTGGTTTGCAAATAAAACTAATATAAAAGTCAAAATAGCACTTGTTTTTTTCAAGGTGTCTTGATTGATTAATTTAGCTAAGGTTCTAAATCTTGAATGAGGATTTAAAACATTTAAAAACATTCCTAATGTAAGCAAAAAATATCCAATATATGTAGGAATTTTACCCGGATCTTTGTTAACTGAAAGTATGGTACCAAGCTCATCTTGATCATAAGAACTTTGATAAAATCTATAACCTTGATAATCTAAAACATTATTCATAAAAATTTTATATTCTAATTTTTGTTCAGCATTATCAATTTCCACATAACTTGCATAAGACATAGGCGACATCGAGCCAGGATAGCGTTCTAGCTCAAAGTCTTTTAAGTACATTTCAAACGGCATTTCTATTCCTTTAGGACCCCATCTTAAAAAGAAAGGTTGACCTGCTACATCAATACGGATAGGTGAGTTGTATTCTACTAGGAAAACTTCTTTAGATTCTCCTTTGTAGCTTAGTTTTAATTTTAAAGCATTGATGGCATTATCTGAAAGTTGAGTTGGCATATATTTAGTGCTTTGTGCAAAATCTTTGAAATTATTTAATAAAGAATTATTCCAGTATTTTGCCTCGCCAAATAAAGAAATCAAAGCATTACGTCCTAGCTCTATCCAACTATTTTTAAACCAAGTAAAAAAGCTTTCATCTTGAGCTTGATTGATACCTTCTAAAGTTTTTTTACCATGCAAGGAAGCAAATTTAACTACTAAATTAATATCATTAAAAGAATATAATCTTAAATCCTTAGCTTGTGCTTTTTGGTTTGCTTTTAAAATATTTTCTTTACCATCACTCATTGACATGTATTTTAAGTCAAAGTCAGCACTTAGCTTTAGGTCTTTATCAATTTTTATATAAGGACTTGGAACAGAGTCATTTAAAAATGCTATATTAATACCATTAATATTTTCAATATCTCCTGCTTGAAAAAGCAATTCTTTAGACTCGTTATTTTGTGAAAGCATTAAAGATAAAAGTGGAGCAGAATTATTATCATCAATATAAACTTCTTTTGCATCTAAAATTAAATTTTCATATGCAATTTGAGCTTTTTCATCAGGTAATATTAAATCGAATGAAAAATCATTTACGAAAGGTAGGGTTGCTATGTATTCAGATTTTGAAGCACTATATACTTTATCATCTTTTAAAGTTGCTATGTAAATATAACTTTTTGAAGTTTCAATGATGTTATTTTTTTCATTTTCTCTAATGTGTAAATTTCCTTCAAATCCCATATATCTAGTCATAGCTGAACCTAATAATATAAATAAAAATGAGATATGGAAGATTAAAAGTGGTATTTTTTTCTTATTAAACATTTTATATTTGAAAAGAGCTACCAAAAGATTGATTCCTAGTATGAGTTGTATAAAGCCAAACCAAGATGTTCCATATATCATAGCCCATGCTGTTGGAGTGTTATAAGCACTTTCTATAAAAGTAGCTAAAGCGCAAAATAGAGCAAAGACTAAAAATAAAAAAATAGAGATTTTTATATCCCCAAAAGCTAAAAGTTGTTTTTTCATGAATTAAGCTCCAAGGTATTTTTTTCTAATCTCATCATTGCCGATAAGATCTTTTGCGGGTGCATGCATAGCGATTTTACCATTTTCTAAAACATAAGCATAGTCGCTGATTTTTAAAGCCGAAAAAGCATTTTGTTCTACTAGTAAAATAGTAATACCTTCTTCTTTTAATTTGACTATAATATCAAAAACCTCTCCAACTATTTTTGGAGCAAGACCTAATGAAGGCTCATCAAGCATTAAAAGTTTTGGTTCACTCATAAGCGCTCTTGAAATAGCTAGCATTTGAGCTTCCCCGCCACTTAGAGTTCCTGCAAGGGCATTTTTTTTATCTTTTAATCTTGGGAAAAGTCTATACATTTGATTTTTTAAATGCTCATAATTTTCTGCATTATTAAAAGCACCAATTTTTAAATTTTCTTCTATGGTAAGATTGATAAAAACTCTTCTTCCTTCAGGCACTAAAGCAATGCCTTTTTGAACTAGAGTGTGAGGCAAGTGTCTTTGGGTGTCATAACCTAAAAAAGTTATTTCGCCGGTTTTTTTTACACAATTTAGCATAGCATTAAGTGTTGAAGTTTTTCCTGCACCATTTGAGCCTATTAAACTAACTATACTTCCTGTTTTTATAGTAAAATCTATACCTTTAACAGCTTCTATTAAACCATAATAAACATGCAAATCTTTAACTACTAGCATTAAAATCTCCCAAATACGCACTAATTACTTCAGGGTTTTGCACTGCATCATTTGGTTTTCCTTCAAAAATAGTCCTACCATAATCAAGTACCATAACCCTATCGCAAAGTTTATTTACAAATTTCATATCATGTTCAATAAGCAAAACGCTGATTTTTTTGTTATCTCTTATGTTAAAAATTAACTCGGCTAAATCATCACTTTCTGTAGAATTCATACCTGCTGCAGGCTCATCTAGTAATAAAAGTTTAGGGTTTGTTGCTAAAGCTCTTGCTATTTCAACTTTCCTTTGCTGACCATAGCTTAAACTAGTAGCTTTTTCATCAGCCAAATGAGCGATATTGAGTTGTTCTAAAATTTCATAAGCTGCTTTTTTTGCATTTTTTTCTGCTTTAGAAAATCTTCCAAGGTGTAAAAAAGCTTCAAAAATATTATATTTAATGCTTTTATCAAAACCAATCAATACATTTTCTAAAACGCTCATACTAGAAAAAAGTCTGATGTTTTGAAAAGTTCTTGCAATACCTAGATGAACTATCTTGTGTGGTTTTAAATGATCAATTTTTTTTCCTAGAAAAAAGACTTCCCCGCTACTTGGTTTATAATTTCCTGTGATAATATTAAATAGAGTGGTTTTACCTGCGCCATTTGGACCTATAAGTCCAAAAATTTCACTTTCTCTAATAGCAAAAGAAGTATTTGTTATAGCATTAACTCCACCAAAATTTTTATGAATTTCTTTAAGTTCTAAAATCATTTTTTCTTCCTTTTAGAAAACTTAAATAAAACATCTGTTAGTTCTTTATCGCCCATTATTCCTCTTCTTGCAAAAAGCATTACTAAAATCAATATAACAGAAAAAACAACCATTCTAAGACCAGGCATAGCAGGAGTTTCATAACCAAAAATATTCATACTCTCATCTAAAAATCTTAAATACTCACTTCCGCCTATTACTAAAATAGCTCCGATGATAGCACCAGTAGTTGAACCTAAGCCACCTAAAACAATGATGATTAAAAGCTGGAAAGTAAATAAAAAGTCAAATTGTTCAGGTGAAACTGAAGCTAGTGCACAAGCTAATAAACCTCCACCAACGCCTTCTAAAAATGCTGAAGTGCTAAAGGCTAAGGTTTTGATATTAAAGGTATTTATACCCATTGCTAATGCCGCATCCTCATCATCTCTTACAGCTTTCATAGCTCTACCAAATTTTGAACTAACAATATTTAAGATGATAATAACAGAAAATATAGCAATCCCACCACTCCAGTATAAGGTGGTATGTTTAGGAATGTCATTTAGGCCTAAAGAACCATTTGTAACAGAAGCAAAGTTAATTGCCATTAGTTTGATAATAATTCCAAAGCCCAGTGTTACAATAGCTAAATAATCTCCTCTAACTCTAAATACTGCAAAAGCTAATACTAAAGATAAAAGCATAGCGCAAAGCCCAGCAGCAAGTAAAGCTACAATAAAACTTGGTGAATGAATCATCAAAATAAAGCTACTTGGATCTTCTAAAGAAAACTGATCGATTTTGCTTTCACTTGTAAGTAAAACTAAGGCTGCAACATAAGCCCCTATAGCTACAAAGCCATTTGGTTCTAGTGAAAATTGTCCTGTAACCCCATTGATAAGATTATAGCTTACTGCTAAGATTACAAAAATAGCAATATTGCTTAAAATTCCTATTTTATAATCATTGAAAAAATAAGGAGATACAAAAAGAAAAGCAAGTGCTATAATAAAAAAACTTAAATGTGTAATTTTTCTTGCAACCATCTTAAAACCTACTTTTTTCAAAATTAATACCTAAAATTCCGGTTGGTTTAAAAAGTAAAATCAATACTAAAAAGATAAACGCAAAAGCATCTTTAAAACCAGAAAGATCAGGAAAAATAGCAACTACAACAACTTCTGTAAATCCTATAATTAAGCCACCTAAAACTGCTCCAGCAACCGAACCAATACCACCTAAAACAGCAGCACCAAAGGCTTTAAGTCCTATAAGTGTCCCCATGCTAGGCTCAACAGAAGGATAACTAACAGCCCAAAAAATACCACCAATAGCAGCTAAAGCCGAGCCTAGTGCAAATACAATAGCGATAATACGATTTGCATCAATTCCCATTAAATTTACAGTATGAATATCAAAAGCTAAGGCTCTAATAGCAATGCCATATTTGCTTTTATAAAGTATGAATAAAACTACTAATAATATAAAAAATGTCAAAATAGGCACTAAAATACTATTAATACTAATACTGATATTATTAAAATTAATCACTGTTTCAAGATAGCTTGGCACAGGAAAATATTTTGGTGTTGAACCAAATAAGACATTAAATATATTTTGTATTAAAAAGCTTATACCTATGGCTGTGATAAGTAAAGAAATTCTAGGTGCTTTTCTTAGAGGTTTATAAGCTACTCTATCAATAGCTATACCTAAAGCTGCTGCAAATAACATAGCCAAGGAAAGGGCGCCCAAAAAAGGCACATTCATACTCGTAACACAAAATAAAGCTGAGTATGCACCCACCATCATAATATCGCCATGTGCGAAATTAATCAGTCTTAAAACACCATAGACCATTGTATAGCCTATAGCAATAAGTGCATACATACTACCTAAGCTAAAACCATTTATAATTTGCTGTAAAATTAAAGAACTATCCATTGAACCTCTTAAAAATTTATTTACGGAAGAATCGTATCTTTATAAATTTGCTTTTGATTTTCTATTGATTTTATAACAATTGAACGCGTAGCATTACCTGTTTTATCAATACTAATCACCCCGCTAACACCTTCAAATTTTGAAGTAGCGTGGATATTATTATTGATACATTCACTGTTAAAATCATTAATACATTTTTGCATAGCTTCAAAAATCACAAAATACGCATCTGCACCCATAGCTGTAAAATTTGGAACCTCTTTGCTTTGTTTTTCTTTTTCATAAGCTAATATAAAGTCTTTTGAAAGTTGCGTTGGTGGGTTGTTATAATCAAAACTATCAGTGAATAAATATCCTTCAGCTGCTTCTTGAGCTAGATTAATAAAGGTTTCATCAGCCACACCATCTGCTGAACCCATAGGGATATTTATACCCATTGCTTTTGCTTGGCGTACAAATAAAGAAGCCTCAGTGTAATATACTGGAAGATAAATAAAATCAGGTTTTAAATTTTTAATTTGTGAAAGAATAGCTTTGAAATCTTTATCGCCTGCTGTAATTCTAAATTTATCTAAAATTTTTCCACCTTGTTTGCTAAATTCTTTTTCAAAGGCTCTAGTTAAACCCAAAGAATAATCTGCACTTTGATCGCTAATTATCACAGCTTTAGTGTAATTTAGTTTGTTTTTTACATAATTAGCCAAAGATGAGCCTTGAAAACTATCCATAAAACAAACTCTGCTGGCATATAATTTTTTATTTAGAATTTTATCAGCAGTAGCTGCAGGAGCAACTACTGGTATCTTTTTTTCTTCACCAATTCTTATTACTTGTAAAGTGTTGGCTGTTAGCATTTCACCAATTAATGCATAAGCTTTATTTTGTGAAACTAATCTTGTACTAGCATTTGCACTTTCTATTTTATCGCCTTTTGTGTCAACTACTACTAAATTTACTTTATCTCCATTGCTTAAAGTATTTTTCATAGAATTTGCAATTTTCACTCCATCTAAAGCACTTTGTCCATAAGCTGCTGTAGAGCCTGTTAGAGGTAAAACTACGCCAATGTTAATTTCTTTTGCTTGTATGATATTACTAGCTATGATAGACAATATAGCTATGCTAATTTTTTTCATAGTTTAACCTTTCAAGGATTGATAATAGTTTTATAAACTTGTTTTTGTTCTTGTATTTCTTTTATAACTACAGAACGACTTGCATTGCCACTAGCATCTATGCTTATAACTCCACCTACGCCTTCAAAATTATTTGTTGAATGAATTTTTTCATTGATACATTGTACGTTAAGATTGTTCGCACATTCATTCATAGCATTTACCATTACATAATAAGCATCGGCCCCCATAGCAGAAAATGCTGGAAGTTCTTTGGTACCATGATCTTTTTCATAAGCTTCAATAAATTTCTTAGAAAGGGTTGTTGGAGGGTTGTTGTAATCAAAACTATCAGTAAAGATTACTCCATTTACAGCATCGCCACCAAGTTCGATAAAGGTTTTATTATTTACCCCATCGCCTGCACTTAAAAGTTTGTTAAAACCAACTGCTTTTGCTTGTCTTGCTATTAAGGCAGCTTCTGGGTGATAAATTGGCATATAAACAAAATCAGGGTTGATACTTTTAAGTTGAGAAACAATAGCTTTAAAGTCCTTATCACCTGAAGAAATAGTTAATTTTTTAAGTACTTTTCCACCATTTTGTTTAAATTCTTTTTCAAAAGCTCTTGCTAAACCTAATGAATATACATTGCTTTGATCAACTATTACAACTACGCTTTTTAAATTTAAATCTTTATAGGCATAGTTAGCAAATTTATCTCCTTGAAAACTATCCATGAAACAAACTCTGCTAGCGTAGCTTTTTTTATCTAAAAGTTTATCACCTGAAGCAACCGGAGCTATAGCAGGAATTTTTCTTTCTTCGGCTATAGATAAAACTTGCATAGTATTTGGTGTAACAGCCTCGCCTATAAGGCCTAAAACTTTATCTTGAGAGATAAGTCTAGTAGTGGCATTTGCTGCTTCTATTTTATCGCCTTTTGTATCAATAGCTATGATTTTAACACTATCCCCATTTTTTAAATTTGGGTTTAAAGTATTAGCCAGTTTAATGCCTTCATATACATCATTACCATAAGCTGCTAAAGTACCAGTAAGTGGTAAAACAATGCCTATTTTTACTTCTGCGGCATAAATTGAACTAGCACAAAGTAAACTAGCTAGCAGTAGATTTTTTTTCATGAAAACTCCTTTTTGTTATTTTAAAAATGTATTATGTTTGGTTTTTGGTGCAGGTTCTTCTTCTAAAAGATCTTTTTGGTTAAGCTCTATAGAAAAATTTTGACCTTTTAAATAAGCTATGATATGGTCCATATCACTCCCGCTTAATTTTTTAGCGTATATGCCCATTTGGATATTATCACTTGATTGATTTTTGTAATATCCATTAGCGTAATCTTTTAAAGCACCTTTGATTTCTTCCGGGCTTAAGTCTTTAATAGCTCTTTTACCATAAGAATTTTGTTCTCCATTTTCTCCATGGCAAGTATTGCATTTGTTTTTAAAATATATTTCTTTAGCTTTTTCTAAGTCATAGCTAATGTTATCATTAAAAGTATAAGTAAATAAAGATTTTACATTAAAAGCTAATAGTGAATTGACAAATAAAATACTTACAATAAACAAGCGTAACATAAATATGCCTTTTTTAAATATAAATAAAGCTCGATTATATCTAAAAAAAATAAACAATTTTACTC
>NZ_JAKMTE010000019.1:0-17967 GCF_025773025.1 Campylobacter sp. CNRCH_2013_0855
AATTTATAAATACCCTAAAAATAGTAGTTTAAAAGAAAAAAATATTATAAAATTTTAACATATTTTTTTACTAAAGATATGCTTAGTAAACTGGTAATAAACACAAAAAAAATATAAAAATAAAAATATTTCTCATACATAAAATTAACGATAAAGGGTGTTAAAAAGCCTAAAATCGCATAAGAAATATTATAAGCAAAAGAAAGACCGCTTGATTTTAATTCTGTAGTAAAAATTTGGGTCATAAAAATAGGAGCAAAAGCTATAATACCTTGTGCAAAACAAGCAAGCAAATAAAACATTAAAAACCACTCATTATAAAAGCTAAAACTTATGCCAAAAATTCCAAAAAACAAAGTAAAAATCAAACAAATTCTAAAATGTCCTAAAAAATCTGCTAAATATCCTTGCACTAAACTTCCTAGTATGATCATCACTATGGCCAAATTTTGATATGTTAAAGCAGTAGTTTTACTTACTCCTAACAAGCTTTCAAAATATTGTGGCAATATCATTAAAGTAGCTACTCCGCTTGTTAAAACCACAGTAAGTAAAGCACATATTAGCATACTTTTTTTATGTGTTTTTAAAGCTTGTAAAAGTGGGAAATTTAAGATTTTTTCTTTTTCTTTTATATCTTTAAAAGCTGGTGTTTCATTAAGCTTTGTACGTAAAAATAAAGCTAAAATACCAAAAAATCCTCCTATAAAAAAAGGAATTCTCCAAGCAAAGCTTTCTACTTCTTCTTTATCAAAACACACATATATACTTAAAGTCGCTAAATTTCCAAGTAATAAGCCTAAAGTCAAAGTCGCTGAAATAAAACCAAGTGCTAAGCCAAGTCTTTTTTTACTCACAAATTCACTCACAAAAATCCAAGCACTACTAACTTCAGCTCCTATTGCTAGTCCTTGAGCTATCCGTATAGTAAAAAGCATAAAAGTAGCAAAAAGTCCTATACTTTCATAAGTAGGTAAAAAGGCTAAAATAAAACTCGGTACGACCATTAAAAGCATGCTAATATAAAAAACATTCTTACGTCCTTTAATATCTGCAAAATGCGCTAAAACAACAGCTCCAAAAGGTCTAGCTAAATACCCTGCCCCAAAGGCTACATAGGTATAGATTAATGGCCAAAAATCATCATTTTGAGGAAAGAAAATTTTTGCAAAAACACTTGCAAAGAAGATAAATAAAACAAAATCATAAAATTCCAAAATACCACCTAAAGAAGCATAGATGGTATTTTTTAAAGCTTTTTGCATTATTAAATTTTGCCACCTTCGATTACTACATCATCGGCTTTTATATCATCGCTAAAAAATGGTTTTAAGGTTTCATCATAAGCTTTATGAAAAAATTGTTCATTTTGTAATTTCAAAATCAAATCATTGATAAAATTTAACATAGCTTTATCACCTTTTTTCACAGCAGGAGCTATAACATCATGATTTCCGAGTTCTTTAATTACTACTTCAAAATTTGGATTTTCTTTAGCCCAAGCAAAAAGCAATGCATTATCATGGCTTAACGCATCACCTCTTTTGCCGATTAAAGCTGCAAAAGTTTCTGTGTTTTGATCAAATTTAATAGTTTTAATTTCTGGCATATTTTTTGTAAAATATGCATCAGCTGTTGTGCCTTTATTTAAAATTAAAGTTTTGCTTTTTAAATCATCTATGGTTTTAATATCTGATCCTTTAGGAGCCACTACTCCAAGAGCAACTTTCATATAAGGTAATGCAAAATCAACCACAGCTTCTCTTTCTGGAGTTTTAGTAAAATTAGCTAATATCAAATCAACTTTGTTTGACTCTAAAAACTCTACTCTATTTGCTGCTTCAACAAGCACAAATTGTACTTTAGACTCATCCCCTAAAAGCTCTTTTGCAATACGTTTAGCAAAATACACATCATAACCTTGATTTTTCCCTTGCGCATCTAAATAACCAAATGGAGGTTTATCACCAAATACACCTATGCGGATTATACCTTGTTGTTTAACCTTCTCTATGGAATTTTCATTAGAACTTGAATTGGAACATGCACTAAAAAAAAGTGCAATTAAAAAAGACAAAAGAAAAAAATTTTTCATATTTTACCTTTAAAATAAAAATTTATTCTTTACCTTATAATATTTTTTTAAATATTTATATAATTTTTTATTTATTTTAATGAAAATCAAATAAATTGAGAAATTTTTTCGCACGAGAAGTTTTTGGATTTTCAAAGAATTCATCAGGCTTTGAAATTTCTACTATTTTTCCATCATCCATAAAAACTATTTTATCAGCAACTGCTCTTGCAAAACCCATTTCATGCGTAACTATAAGCATAGTCATACCATCTTTTGCTAAATTTAAAATCACATCTAAAACCTCACGCACGATTTCAGGATCAAGTGCTGCTGTAACTTCATCAAAAAGCATAATTTCAGGATTCATACAAAGGCTTCTAACTATAGCTATACGCTGTTTTTGCCCGCCACTTAACTCTTTAGGATAAGCTTTTAATTTATGCAAAAGTCCTACTCTATCAAGCCAGTATTTTGCTTCTTCTAAAACCTCTTCTTTTTTTCTTTTTTGCACCTTCAAAGGTCCTAAAAGTATATTTTGCTCCACATTTAAATGATCAAAAAGCTCATAAGATTGAAACACCATACCTATTTTTTGGCGAATTTGAGTCCATTTTTTATAATTTTTATCAATTTTCTCATCATCTACAAAAATAGCTCCATCAGCCATTTCTTCCAAGCCATTAATACATCTTAAAAGTGTAGATTTCCCACAACCACTTGGACCTAGTATCACCACTACTTCTTTTTGATTTACTTCTAAATTTATATCTTTTAAAACATGATGATCATCATAATATTTTTGTAAATTTTGTATTTTTAAAATACTCATATTAACTCCATTTTTTCTCTAAAAACTTTGAATATACCGACAAAGGATAACAAAGTATAAAATAAATCAATAAAATCAAACCATAAATCACAAAAGCCGCGTAAGAATTTTGAAATAAATTAAGTTCAATCACTTGTTGGCCTACTTTAATAAGCTCTATACCACCGATTAGATAAATCACTGAAGTACTTTTGATAATTCTTGTAAAAAGATTAATACTCATTGGTAATAATCTTCTTAAAGATAAAGGTATGATGATAAAAAGATAAACTTCAAATTTATTAAAGCCTAGTGAAAGTCCCGACTCATACTGGTGTTTTGGTATGCTTGCTAAAGACGATCTAACCAAATCCATCATCTCAAACACACCCCAAATACTAAAAACAATAATACTTGAACCCAAAGCACTTAAATGCCATCCAAACCATTTAGCTAAGCCAAAATGCACTATAAAAAGCCAAACGATCAAAGGCATAATACGCACAAATTCAAGCATAAAACGACAAAAAGCATAAAGGAATTTGTTTTTAGAATGCATTAAAATTCCAAAAAATACCCCTCCTATAAGTGAAATCAAAACACTAATTAATGAAAGTTCTAAAGTAACATTTAAACCTTGTGCTAGTCTAAAAAAGGTATCTTGATTTAAAATTTCAAACACAATTTAACCTTTTTTCTATACGGTTTAACACTAAAGATAAAGGTAAAATCAAAATCAAATAACAAAGCACCAAAGCAAATAAAGCCTCGTTACTTTTATAATAAAGTCCTATAAGATCTTTAGCCACGTATACTAAATCTGCTAAAGCAATAATGCTTACCACTGAAGTTTCTTTGAGTAAAAAAATGATATTTGCACTAATGCTTGGCATAGCTATACCCAAAGCTTGAGGCATAATAATATAACGGAAATTTTGCCATTTGCTTAGACCCAAAGAAAGTCCTGATTCGTATTGTTGTTTTTTCACTGCTTCCATACCCGCTCTTAAACTCTCAGCCATATAAGAACCACCTAAAAAGCTAAGTCCTATCACAGCACAAACAAAAGAACTAAGGTGTATCCCAAACTCAGGTAAGGCATAATATAAAAAGAAAAGTTGGATTAATAAAGGTGTATTTCTTGAAAATTCTATATAAATTTTACAAATTGCATTTAAAAAAGAAAATTTAAAATAACTCACTCCCACACAAAATAAACCCACTAAAAATGAAAAAAACACTCCATAAATAGCAAGTTTTAAAGTAAGCCAAGAAGCTTGTATAAACATAGGGCTAAACTTGATTAAAAAATCAAAATCCATAAAACCTTCCATACTTTAAATACAATATTGTAACAAATAAGACTTAAAAAGACTTAATTAAATTTTGCATTTTCTCTTTATTTAAAATTGCTATTTTACCTTTATTTGTGCAAATAAGCTCATTTTGTTTTAATTCTTTTAAAAAACGCGACAAAGATTCTGGAGGTAAATTTAAAATCACAGCGATTTCTTTTTGCTTTAAATTTTGTAATTTTTCTTCATTTTCTAATAAAAAGTTGACTAGTCTTGACTTTAAATCCAAAGATTTTTGTCTGATGAAATTCTCTAAAATTCGAATTTTACCGATTAAAGAAGTCAAAAGTAAAAAGCTAAATTCCCCATTTTCTAAGCATAATTTTTTAAATTCATTAAAATCAAAAACACAAATTTCACAATCTTGCTCACAAATTGCATTAGCTGGATAATCAATACCCTCAAACACAGGCATTTCAGCTATAAAATTTACTGGAGTTAAAGTATGCAGTGTTAATTCAAAACCTTTTGCATTCACCTTATATATACGCACTTTTCCACTTAGTAAAATATAAATTTTATTTGCTTTTTCACCTTGAAAAAATAAAATATTTCCTTTATTAAAATGTTTTTTCTTGCCTTTAGAAATTAAAATTTCAAAGTGTTTATCCATTTTCTTTTTCCATATTTTTAATACTTTCTTTTGCTTTTAAAACTAGCTCTTCATCATCTGCAAAATCAAAAAATTTAAAATGATTTCCATGTTGCACTTTACCATCTAGTAAGTCCCCACTTAACCTATTTTTTAAATCAAGCTCAGCTATTTTAAACCCATCTAAAGTTTTAGCAAATTCAAGCAAACGACTTGGAATTTCTTTTTGCTTAGTATATAAATAACAAAAACTCTCAAGCCCTACTCTACCTACCCTACCGCGAAGCTGATGCAAGGTAGCAAGCCCAAGTCTTTCAGCTCCAACAACTACAATCACGCTTAGTCTTGGTAAAGAAATCCCCACTTCAACCACGGTCGTAGAAAGCAAAATCGTGCCTTTTTCTCTAAATTCTTGTAAAATTTGATCTTTATTTTTATCTTTTCCATGGGTTACATAGACATTTTTGTATTTGTTTATCCAGTATCCTTGTGCTTGTTCTAATGATAAATAGTCTATATTTTCACTTTCATTTACCAAAGGATAAATGATGATTATTTGATGATTTTTAGCAAGTTCATCATCGATTTTTTTAAGCAAATATTTAAAATCCTTATCTTGTATACAAAAAGTTTTAATGTCTTTTTTAAAAGGCATTTGTTTGATAAAACTAAAATTTACAAGCTCACTTTGTATCATAGAAAGTGTTCTTGGTATAGGTGTAGCGGAAAATTGCACAATATGTGGAGTATATTGAGAGTTTTTGCTAAGCTCACTTATTTTTTGTCTTTGATTAGAACCAAAGCGGTGTTGCTCATCTATCATCACTAAAACTGCTTCAAATTCTTCTTGATGAATAAGTGCATGTGTACCTATGATAAAATGGGCTTGTTCTTTTAATTTTGCTAAATCTTTATCCTTTTTACCACCTTTTAAAAGCAATACATTAATAAAATCAGGTAAAAGTCTTTTTGCTTCATGATAAATTTGCTCTGCTAATATACTAGTTGGAGCCATTAAAATAGCTTTTTTAGGATATACAAGCAAACTTGCAGCAAGTATAACCAAAGTCTTACCACAACCCACATCGCCCATCACCACACGCCTTTTAGCGACTTTATTTTGCAAATCTTTTTTAATATCTTCTATTGCTAAAAGCTGATCTTTTGTTGGGCTAAATTCTAAACCTTTAAGCCAAGAGCTTATATCAAAAAGTTCTATTTTATAAGCATTTTGTGA
This sequence comes from Campylobacter sp. CNRCH_2013_0855, assembly GCF_025773025.1. Classification (NCBI taxonomy): domain Bacteria; kingdom Pseudomonadati; phylum Campylobacterota; class Epsilonproteobacteria; order Campylobacterales; family Campylobacteraceae; genus Campylobacter; species Campylobacter sp. CNRCH_2013_0855. The sequence goes on from NZ_JAKMTE010000019.1 coordinate 6,070, forward strand.
TATTTTTTTACCCTTTAAACGCCTTAAATGATTAAAAATCTCTATATATTTTAAGTCTTTAACTATAACGTTAAAATTTTCATAAAGAGCTAAATCATCATAATTGTGTAAATTCAAAAGAAGATTAATGTATTTTTGTTCTAAATTTAATGCTTTTAAGTTAGCTTCATTGACATATTTTACGATAAGTTTTTTTATACTTTCATCTTTAATGGAGCTAATTTGGTATTTAGGGACTATTTGACCTATGTTTTTTACTATTTTTGGGTTTACAAACTGCCAAATTCCATTAAAAAAATTCATCTTTGCATGGATACAAATTAAAGCATTATGTTTAAAAATTTTAAAATGCCATTTATTAGGATGAAAAATCACTATATTTGCTTTTATACCCCATTCTAAACATTCACAAAGCATAAAAAGCTGAGAGTGATGATTTTGCGTGCTAATAATTTTTACATTTTGGGTGCAAAATGTATCTTTTGGAAACTTTGAAATTCTAAAATCATCAAATTTTTTAGGTAAAATCAAAGCCAAATCGATACAATTTTTAACCCCTAAAGCATGAAGTAGTTTTAAATCCTTTTCTTCAACTTTCATTTTCTATACTTGCAAAACTCACTTTGGTAATTTCACTATGTACTTTGATAAAGTCATTTAGCTCATCTAAGGTAGTGTTTTTGATCTTTTGCATTTCTTCTTTTAAATTTCCAAGTTTTAAACCATGCAAATACTCATTTAGCATTATATCTAGTCTTTTAGCCAAGCTTTCATACCTTAAGGGCATAGAACCTACTAAAAATTGCTTAGCTAGTTGAAATTCTTTTTCATTTACTCCATTTTGGACAAAATTTTCAAAAACTTCCTTAACTAAAGCTTTAGCCTCATTAGAGCTTTCATTTTTAGTTTGCAAATACCCAAAAACTCTACTATAATTTAAATTTACATCAAGCATAGCATATGCTGAATACGCCAAACCTCTTTTCACACGCACTTCTTCCATTAAACGCGAACCAAAACCACCTTGACCCAAGATAAACAAAGCAAGTTTAGCTAAATACATTTTCTCATCATCAATTTGCATATTAAATGGAGAGCAAAAGTATATATAAGCTTGTTCGGTACTTTTTTGCTCACTTACTTCTATACTCTCATCAATGAGTTTGTAACTTTTGTTTTGATTTGGAGTGTTTCTTTTTAAAATTTGGCAAATTTTTTCTGTTTTAACCTTCACTTCATCTTCTTTAATATCTCCACCAAAAACAAATAAAGCATTGTCAAGCACTAAATTTTCATTCATAAAATCTTGTAATTCTTTTAAATTAATCTTTTCTATACTTTCTTTAGTTCCATCAAGGCCACTAGTAAAAATTTCATCTTTAAAAACATTCTTATTTAAAAGTCTTTTTGCTTGATAATCATAATCAGTATTTAAACTCGCAAGTTCACCTAAGGCTAAAGTTTTTAATCTTTGTAAGATTTTTTCTTCAAAACGCACATTTAAAAACAATTCTTGTAATTTTTCCAAAGCAAAATCAAAATGTTCTTTCAAGCACTTAATACTGATTTGAAAATGCTCAAAACTAGCCTTAGCATAAAGCTCTATAGCACGGTATTCTAAGCTTTTAAAAAACTCATCATTGCTTCCTTCATTTAAAATCCTAGCAAGCATACTTGCACAACCTCTATTATGTTTTTCTGCTATTTTTCCACTATTTTTAAAAATGAGCTTAAAAAATACTACAGGAAGCTCATTTTCATACTCATATATTATGTCTATTTTAGTATCATTGAAGTTTAAATTTAACATTAAAACCTTTCTAAAATATTATAAGCTGTATCGCGTTTAGCAGGTAATTCTCCTATATCTTTGATAAGTTCTATCATTTGCTCTTGGTTCATTCTATATTTTGCACCCGCTGCGGCTACGACATTTTCTTCCATCATAGTTGAACCTAAGTCATTTGCACCAAATTTTAAAGCAAGTTGGCCTATTAAAGAGCCTTGTGTTACCCATGAGCTTTGTAAATTTTTAAAATTATCCAAATATAATCTTGCTAAAGCTAGTAATCTTAAATACCTATTAGAACTTTGTTTGATGATTTCAGGATGTTTTTTAATCAAAGGAGTATTTTCGCTTTGAAATGACCATAAAATAAAAGCTCTAAAGCCATTTGTTTTATCTTGTAAATTTCTTAAATGATCAAAATGTTCGATAATTTCCTCATCATTCTCAACCGTACCAAACATCATTGTAGCAGTACTTTTCATACCTATATTATGCGCACTCTCATGCACCCTAAGCCAAGTAGCTGTGTCGCATTTATGTGGTGCGATGATATCTCTTACCCTATCGCTTAATACTTCAGCACCCGCTCCAGGTATAGAAAAAAGTCCTTTGGCTTGTAATCTTTCTAAAACCTCTTCTATAGAAATTTTAGAAACTCTTGCTATATAAGCTATCTCTACTGCTGAAAAACCATGCACAGTGATAGTTGGATAATTAGTTTTTATATAAGAAAGTAAATCTTCATACCATTCTATTTTAAGTTTTGGGTGTACTCCGCCTTGAAATAAAATTTGCGTTCCACCTATAGCTTGTAATTCTTCTATTTTTTGTCCTATTTCTTCATATTTTAAAATATAAGAATCATCATCTTTTTCTTTTCTACAAAAAGCACAAAAATCACAATCAATACAACAAATATTCGTATAATTTATATTTCTATCTACCACAAAAGTAGTTATTTTTTCAGGATGAAGCTCTAATTTTCTCTCATATGCCATTGCGCCTAGTTCGTATAAAGGTGCATTTTGGAGCAAATTTAACGCTTCTTTTTTACTTAATCTACTCATTCTTAAACCTTTTTATAAAAAAGGATTATTATAACATTTAAATGTAAAATAATCTTAAAAACGCTATAATCAAGCCCTTTAATTTCATATATTCATAGGATACTCATGACTTATAGGTCTTTACTTAAAAATAATAAAACTTTTCGCCTTTTAGCAACAGTACAATTTATAAGTTATTTTGGTGCGTGGTTTTCTCAAGTAGGTGTTTTTACCCTTTTAACTAAAGAGCTCAGTGCACCTGCTAATATCATAGGTTTTTCAGCTATTTTTGTTTTTTTACCTTCTATTATACTTGCACCTATAAATGGGGTTATAGTAGATAGATTTAAACCTAAGAATTTATTGCTAACAATGATTAGCATTGAGATGATTTCTATTTTTATGCTAATTTTTGTAAATTCTTTAGCTATGCTTTGGTTTTTATACTTTTTAACCTTTGTGCGTATGGCGGTTGCAAGTATGTATTTTCAAACAGAAATGTCGGTTTTGCCTAAAATTTTAACCCCGCAAGAATTAAAACTAGGTAATGAACTTCATAGTATTATATGGGCTGTATCATATGCTTTAGGTATGGGTGCAGCAGGACTTTTTATAGATCTTTTTGGAGTAAAACCAGCTTTTATAGCCGATACTTTAATGCTATTTTGTGCCATGCTCATACTTAAAACTTTGATCTTGCCTAATGAAAAAAATACCACACAAAATAATCTTTTTATACTAATCAAAGAAGGTTTAGCTTATGTATTTAGCAATAAAAAAATCATTCATTTGATTTTACTTCATGGAGTTGTGGGGATAACTGCTTATGATGTTTTAATTACACTTTTAGCTGAATATGAATACGCAAAAGTTATTTCTATACCTCTAGCCATAGGGCTTTCTAATGCCATAAGAGCCATATCTTTACTCATAGGTCCTTATGTGCTTAGTCCTTATATTAATAAAAATACTTTAGTGTATTTATATCTAGCACAAGGTATAGGCATCATGCTTTGGGCTTGCTTGCAATTTAACTTTTATCTTGCCTTTATAGGCTTAGTAATGGCAGGTTTTTGTACTTCATCTTTATGGAGTTATACTTATACACTTTTACAAAATGATTGCGATAAAAGATACTATGGTAGAGTGATTGCCTATAATGATATGGTATATTTAACTTTTAGTGCAATTATTGCTTTTTCAACAGGGTATTTATTTGAATTTTATGGAGTAAAATTAAGCCATTTTACTTTTGGCTTAGGAGTATGTTTTATCTTTGCGGCGATTTATTGGTGGTGGTTTAATAAAAAATATAATTAATCCACCTTAGAATAATAAACCCCGCCCGCTGAAAAATTCTTATCAAAATAAGCTGTCTCAGGTACAAGATCTGACTTACCAGGGTAAATTCTACCCTCTCTATTTAAGATTTTGTAAAAACGCTCCATAAGTCTTATTTTAAAATCTTGATCAAAATATATCATCATATTTCTTGAAAAAATCACATCAAATTTTCCAAGCTTAAACAAAGAATCATCAAAAACATTGCAAAGCTCAAAACGACATCTGCAAGCTAAAGTTTCTTTTTTTAGATGATACATTCTATCTTTTATATCAAAATAACGCGTCTTTTGCATAGTATTTAATCTAGCTACTGAGCGTTCTGAATATATCATTTCATTACATTTATCTATCATTTTTTTATTAATATCTATACCAACTATATTCATACCTTTGATAAAATTCTCACTTGCTAAAATAGCTAAAGAATATACCTCTTCACCACTTGAGCATGGAGCACAAAGTACATTTACAGGTCGATCAAGAGATTTGATATAAAAAATAACATCTTTTAATTGCTCTAATTCTCTAAAAAAATAAGTCTCACAAACTGTGATAAAATCCATAGTTTCTTGTTTTAAATTTCTTTGAAACTGCACTTTTTCATTTAATTCACTAAGACTATTTAAACCTAATTCTTGTAAAAATTTAGGAAGCTTTATAAGCAAAATATCTTTTTTTGTATTTAGATTATTACCACTTATTTGCTCTACTATTTTTACAAAATCATGCATTTCGTTTTCTGTAATTTTTATCATCTTTTTTTCCTACGATTTAATAAAATTTGTTATTTCTTTTTTAAGCTCTATTAAGCTCATAGGTTTTAAATTAGGGTTAACATCTCTGGCTTTTTTTGGCATTCCATATACTATAGAATCTGCTTCGTTTTCGCATAAACATCTTACACCAACCTTATAAAGTTCAAATAAAGACTTAGCACCATCATCACCCATTCCTGTCATAATCAAAGCTAAAATTTTATGATATTTACAAAGCTCTACAGCAGAATAAAACAACACATCAACCCCTGGATTAAAACTGCTTGTTTCTTCTGTTATATTTAAAGTCAAGGCATTATTTCCATTTAAAACCATATTTCTTTGACAAATGTAAATTTTATTTTTCAAAACTTCCTTATCACTTGGTATAATCACCTCGCTTAATGCTTCTTTGTTAAACTGATTTACAAAAGAAGGAATAAATGCAGGATTCATATGCTGAGCAATTACTACTGCACAATCTTTCAATTCCACATCGTTTAGTAAAAATTTTAGTTGCCCTGGACCACCTGTTGAAGAACCAATTAATATAAGCTTCATTTTTTACCTTAAATAATTATTGTTATTATATCAAATAAATATTTGAAACATAAAAAATAATTGTATATAAGAAAGAAAAATTTTAATTAAATATGATAAAATTAATACTTTAAATTTCAAAAATGACAAAGTGAATGTTAAATGTTAAGAGAAAAAATTTATATTGCAAGTGATCATGCTGGTTTTATTTTAAAACAAGAAATTGTTAAATTTTTACAAGATAAAAATATAAGCTTTGAAGACTTAGGCCCTTTTAGTGAGGATCGCTGTGATTATCCTGATTATGCGCATTTATTAAGCTCTAAAATAAACGAAAAAAGTTTTGGAATTTTAGTATGTGGATCAGGTATTGGTATGAGCATAGCAGCAAATCGTCATAAAAATATACGCTGTGCTTTGTGTAATGAATCTTTAAGTGCTAAGCTTTCAAGAGAACATAATGACGCAAATGTTTTAGCCTTAGGAGCTAGATTAATAGGAGCTGATATGGCTTTTGAAATTATCTCAAATTTTATCAACACTTCTTTTAGTGGTGGAAGACATTGCACAAGAATTAGTAAAATAGAGGAAAGATTATGATCTTAAGTTGGCTTGTATTAACTGTATTAATTTGTGTTAGTATTTATATGACTATTATGCTACTTTATTATAAAACCCTACTCCATAAAGAAAAAGTAGCGAAAGAATTTATAAAAAATAACCTTGATGATACTGAAATTGTTATTAGAAAATTACAAGTGCAACTTCAAAGAAGTTTAGGAAATATAGATATTTTAACTGAAGAATTAAACAAAAGTAAAGCAGACTTAACTTCTCTTAGAACAAGAAATTCACAATATCGTATTGAAAATGAAAAACTTAGACAAAGAATTAAAGAATTAGAAGCAAAAATAGAGGCATTATTATGATGAAAGAACAAGATAAAAAATACTTATTAGATAGTATTAGAGCTATTAAGGATTTTCCAAAAGAAGGGATTATTTTTAGAGATATTACTACTTTATTAAACAATAAAGAAGCATTTGCATTTTTAATGGATCATTTAGTTGAAAAATATCAAAACACAAAGCTTGATTATATTGTTGGTATAGAAAGTAGAGGTTTTATTTTTGGAGCTGCCTTAAGCGCTAGATTAAGACTTCCTTTTGTGCCTATTAGAAAACCTGGAAAGCTACCTTCAAAATGCTTACAAGAATCTTATAGCTTAGAATATGGCAGTGATACTATAGAAATTCATATTGATGCTTTTAACAATCAAGAAGCAAATGTTTTACTTATAGACGATCTTTTAGCTACAGGTGGCACAGCTATCGCTGCTGTTAAACTCATAGAAAAACTCAATGCAAAATGTATAGAAGCTTGTTTTTTACTAGAGTTAAAAGATCTATATGGAGCTAAAGAATTAGCTAAATTAACTTCTGTTTATAGTGTCTTAGAGGTATAAAATGGAAGAATTTTTAAAACAACTTTTATATGATTATAAAAACTGGGCTTACATCATCGTGTTTTTATGGTGTATACTTGAGGGAGAACTTGCGCTTATTTTAGCAGGTATTTTTGCACATGAAGGCCATGTAAATTTAGGACTTATTATTTTCATAGCGGGCTTAGGTGGCTTTGTAGGTGATCAAATATACTTTTATATAGGAAGATATAATAAAAAATACATTCAGAAAAAACTTCGCACCCAAAGACGTAAATTTGCCATAGCACATTTACTTTTACAGCGTTTTGGTTGGCCAATTATTTTCATACAAAGATATATGTATGGCTTTAGAACTATTATACCTATGAGTATAGGATTAACGCGTTACAGTGCTAAAAAATTTGCTTTTATTAATCTCATTAGTGCTTGGGCTTGGGCTGCTATAACCATCTTACTTGCATGGTTTTTTGGAAAAGAAATTTGGCTTGCAGTAGAATGGGCTGGTGATCATTGGTATTTTGCAGTGCCAATTATTGCTGGCTTTTTACTTGCTTTGTTTTTAGGTATGAAACAAATAGAAAAATCTATACTTAGAAAAAGGACACATAAATGAATTTTAATTTCATAGAAGAAAATATCAGCTCTATAAATGCTGATTTTGAAATCATTTTAATACAAGATAAAAAGATAGAAAAATACACTCAAAGTCAAGAACTTTTTAAACTCTCAAACTATAAAGGTGAAGGAATTTGTATAGATATGCAAAATAAAATTCTTTACAATGAGCTTAAAAGTTTGGAATATGAAGATATAAGACTTGCTTTTGCAAACGCTTACAAGGCTTTAAAAAAACTTGAAATTCAAAGCGTTAAAACAAAAAGCATTGTAGGAAAATGTGTAGTAAATAGTTTTAATGCCATGATTCAAGGATTTACTTTTGGCGCTTATGAATTTAACAAATATAAAAAAGAAAAAACACCGAGCAAGTTAGAGAATATTTTCATCTCAAAAGATGAAATCAATGACAAAACATACAACCTAGAAGAAGCTTGTATAGGTATAAACTATGGTCAGGTTTTTTCCAATGCTTGTGATTTTGCAAAAAATATTGTTAATGAAATTCCTCAAATTTACACTCCAGCTAAAATGGCTGAAGATGCACTCAATCTAAGCCAGAATGACCGTAAAATTTCATGTAAAATTTATGAAAGTGATTTCTTAGAGCAAGAAAAAATGCAAGCATTTTTAGCAGTAAATCGCGCTTCAATCCATCCTCCAAAGCTCATTCATCTTTCTTATAAACCACAAAATCCAAAAATGAAAGTAGTTTTTGTAGGTAAAGGGCTAACTTATGATAGTGGTGGACTTAGTCTAAAACCTGCTGATTATATGCTTACAATGAAATCAGACAAAAGCGGTGGTGCAGCTGCAATGGCTATCATCAAAGGTGCAAGTGAGTTAAACCTTGATATAGAAGTACATTCTATCATCGGCGCAACTGAAAATATGATAGGTGGAAATGCCTATAAACCTGATGATGTACTTCTTTCAAGAGAAGGTGTGAGTATAGAGGTTAGAAATACCGACGCTGAGGGAAGGTTAGTTTTAGCTGATTGTCTTTCACTTGCTCAAGATCTAAAGCCTGATTTATTAATAGATCTTGCTACTTTAACTGGAGCTTGCGTGGTAGGACTTGGAGAATATACAAGTGCTATTATGGGAAATAATGAAGATTTACAAAATGATTTTTTCAAAGTAAGTAAAAAAAGCGGGGATTTAGCTACTATTTTACATTTTAACCCTCACTTAAAAGAACTTATAAAATCAAATATAGCAGATGTTAGCAACACCTCTTCAAGTCGCTATGGTGGGGCTATTACTGCAGGGTTATTTTTAAATTCTTTCATTAGAGAAGAATACAAAGACAAATGGTTACATTTAGACATCGCAGGGCCAGCTTACTTGGAAAAAGCTTGGGGTTATCACAGCTTTGGTGCAAGTGGAGCAGGTGTTAGAATGTGCCTTTCATATTTACTTTATCTCTCAAGGAAACAAAAATGAGTTTATCAGTTGGTATAGTAGGACTTCCAAATGTTGGAAAATCTACCACTTTTAACGCACTAACAAGAGCACAAAATGCTGAAAGTGCAAATTATCCATTTTGCACCATAGAACCAAATAAAGCAGTGGTGCCAGTGCCTGATCATCGCTTAAAAGAACTAGCAAAGATTGTCAATCCACAAAAAATCATACGCTCAAATATTGAATTTGTTGATATAGCAGGTTTAGTAGCAGGAGCTAGCAAAGGCGAGGGTCTGGGTAATAAATTTTTATCTAATATACGCGAAACAGAGATGATTTTACACATCGTTCGTTGCTTTGATGATGAAAATATTACCCATGTTGCAGGTAGTGTCGATCCTGTGCGTGATGTGCAAATCATAGAAACAGAGCTTATACTAGCAGACATAGAACAACTTAGTAAAAAAATAGAAAAACTCACTAAAGGTGCAAAAGCTAACGAAAAAGGTGCAAAAGAAAGCTTAGCTTTAGCTAATGAGCTTTTAGAGCATTTAAATCAAAATAATAGTGCAAGCTCATTCCCAAATAAAAACGAAGTCTATCATGCTCTTATAAAAGAACTAAGATTGCTTTCAGCTAAGGAAGTAATATATGGAGCAAATGTAGATGAAAACTCACTTTTAGAAGATAATGAATTTGTGAAAAATCTTAAAGAATTTGCCGCAAAATCAGGTCATGAAGTAATCAAACTTTGCTCTAAAATTGAAGAAGAAATGATAGCTTTAAGTGATGAGGAAAATTATGAATTTTTAAAATCTCTAGGAGTGGAAAGTAGCGGGCTTGAAGTAGTTATACGTACAGCATTTTCAAAGCTTAATCTAATTAGCTATTTTACCGCAGGTCAAGTAGAAGTTAGATCATGGACTATACAAAGAGGTTGGAAAGCGCCAAAAGCAGCAAGTGTAATCCACAATGACTTTGAAAAAGGCTTTATTAAAGCTGAAGTGATTTCTTATGAGGATTATATTGCTTGCAAAGGCGAAAGTGGTGCTAAAGAAGCAGGAAAACTACGCCTTGAAGGGAAAGATTATATCGTGCAAGATGGTGATGTAATGCATTTTAGATTCAATGTTTGATAAAAATATCAAACATTGATTTGTTTTTTAATCAAACTTTGCAATTTATTCTTAGTATCATCTTCATTAGAAAAAGTAAGCAATTTTGCTTTAGGCCAAAAATAACTTTTAGGATTTTCAAATTTACCCCAACGCCAATCAAATCTAGGTGCTAAAAGCACTATTGTAGGTATATCTAAAGCTAAGGCTAAATGTGCAATAGCACTATCTATACTTATCATACAATCAATGTCTTTTAAATTATTTAAAGTATCATTCCAGTTTTTTAGTTTTACTCCCCTATTTTCAATTTCTTGAGGTAGATTAATATTATTTACTCCCTCTACTTGAAAAGAAATAATCTCACAACATAAATCCTTTAATGCATTATACAAAAATGCAAAATCCACATTTCTCAACAAATCCGTATTTACTGCATTTGGAGTAAACCAAAAAATTCCTATTTTTTTAATTTTATTATTTGGTTTTTCTAAAGCAACAATAGGTGTTCTTAGTTTAGAAATTTCATCTAATTTAATATCGCAAAGCAAAGGTAAAGAACAAATTGGCATAGCATAATCAAATTCGCTCGGAAAATCTTTTAAAATTTTCAAATTAGAAAAAATTTTATTTTGTTTATTAAACTCTTTGAGTTGATTTTTAAACATTTCATACATAGCACTTTGTGGAGCAAACAAAACCTTAGAAGCAATTTGACAGAGTTTTTCCAAACACCTAGCATACATAATAGTATCACCAAAGCCTTGCTCACAAAATACTAAAATTTCTTTATCTTTAAAAGCCTGTATCCCATCTTTATTAAAGGCTTGTATGGTTTTATTGTAATGATAAGGTGAAAAAGTTTCATTATGGGCATAAAAAAGCCTACTTTCATACACCCTTTTACCTTCTTCAAAATTATCACTTTCTCCCATACGCATTAGCAAATACGCTAAGTCAAACTGATAAGTTGCATGTGGATGCAAGCTTAAAGCTTTTTGATATGCATTATAAGCATATTGATAATCAGCGCTTAACTCCAATGCTTTTGCATAGTTTTGCCAAAATTGAGCATTATTTTGATTATACTCACACAAACTCGTAAATAACTCTAATGATTCTTGCAATCTTAAAAGTTTAAAAAGCAAATATGCTTTTTGTGGTAAAATTTGTGTATTTAAAAACTCGTAAATTTTAACCACAGTTAAATTTTCTTGAGTTTTTCCTTGTAGTCTATCTTGCAGATTAATACTATTTGTAAAATTTTTTTCTATCAACTCTCCGCTTTCTAATTTTGCTATCACAATTTGTGCAAAATCATATAGTTCATTATGCGCTTCAAGTGCCTTTTGAAAATTTGTCTTAAAATAAAGTTCAACATAACTTTTCCATAAATCAAGATTATATAAATCTTTTTCTAATGCAATTTTATATAATCTCTCTGCCTCTTCTAAGCGTCCTATGCTTTGATAAGCAAAAGCAAGTTCCAAACCAAGCTCATCTTTTAAAAAATCATTTCTTTGTAAAAGCTCCTCAAACAATCTAACGCCATCGTTAAAATTTCCATTAGATAAAAGTGCTTTTGCAAGCATTAAACCATTAAAACTTGTAGGATATAGATTGAAAATTTGTCTTGCATAATGCAATGTTTTTACATAATCACCAATTTTATAAGAAGCTATCATGGCGTATTCTAAAGCATTTTTAGGATCTTGATCTAAATATGATTCGCTATACTCTAAACATTTATGGTAGTTATTATTATGATAATGATATATTATTTTATCTAGCATTATTTCCTCTATAGTTTTTGTGTTATTATATCTTAATTTACCTCCCC